>JASIJW010000690.1:0-5126 GCA_030050035.1 Acidobacteriaceae bacterium
CGAAAAAATTGGCAAGGAGCACCTGACTTACGCGCAGGGGGCGTGCGCGGAGCTGGTGGCAATGGCAACCATCTCGGCTGCCGACAGCTTTGGACTGCCGGTTTCAACGACGCACGTGCTCAGCTCGGGCGTAGCGGGCACAATGTTTGCCAACCGCAGCGGGTTGCAATTGTCTACGATCCGCAACATCGCGGCTGCGTGGGCGTTCACGCTCCCGGTGGCCGCACTGTTGTCGGGGAGCCTGTTCTGGCTCTTCCGGCAGTGGACGCACTGACGGAGCGATTGCCAACTCTACCAAACGGAGCGCTCGCTGCGGCGAGCGCTCTCTTCTTTGCAATGATTCCGCGATATTCAGGCCCGCACCCCGTCCCGCCTCATCCGGTACCATACAGAATGGTGCGTGTTTACGAATGAGCCTGAAAGCCAAACTGGAAGCTGTGATTTATGCCGCCGAA
The DNA here is from genome assembly GCA_030050035.1 of Acidobacteriaceae bacterium. Taxonomy (GTDB): domain Bacteria; phylum Acidobacteriota; class Terriglobia; order Terriglobales; family Acidobacteriaceae; genus Telmatobacter. The sequence continues at coordinate 456 of JASIJW010000690.1, forward strand.
GAGCCGGTGACGCTGGCCCAACTGGCGGCCATTTTTGCGGAAGAAGCCTTTGAATGGCAGGCTGAACAGGATGCCGCGCACGCCGAGGCGGCTGCGCAGGGCGCCGAAACGGCTGCCCCACTGCCACTCGAGATTGACGCCGGAGTAGCGCCGGCTGAGGTGGTTGCGTTTGACAGTGAGCCTGCCACGGCTGCGGAACAGCCAGCGGATGAAGTGGATGCTGCCGGGCCGGTAACGGAACCGGCAACAGAAGCAGCAGCGGAGACGGTGACGGAGGAAAGCGCCGAGCCGGACGCTGCGGCTGCTGAAGCCGAGGCGAAGCGCGCTGCACGCCAGCGCGACCGCGAGGCACGCGCCATTCTGCGGCAGCTTCTGGATGAGATTGTCACCTCGTATGCGCAGGATGATCATGGTGTGGAAATCCGCGAGATTGCCGGCGGCTACCGTATGGCAACCAAGCCCGAATGTCACGATGCGGTGCGCATGTTCGTGAAGAGCCTCAAGCCGCCGCTCAAGCTGTCGCTTCCTGCGCTTGAAACGCTGGCTGTGATTGCCTACAAGCAGCCGGTGACGGCGCCCGAGGTGAATGAGATTCGCGGCGTGGACTCGTCGGGCGTCTTCGGTTCGCTGCTGGCGCGCAAGCTCATCGCCACGGCGGGCCGCAAGCAGGTTATCGGGAGGCCTATCCTCTACAAGACAACCAAGGAGTTCCTGCTGCGCTTCGGGCTCAAGGATCTTTCCGAACTGCCGTCGATGGAAGAGTTCGAGAAGATGGCGGCTATCGAGCTTGAGGAGATTGAACCAGGGGAAACTGCCGGTGAGGAGACGGCCGGCGTCGACGGCGCGGCGGAGCTAGACGAAACGGCAGCCGAGCCGGAGACTGTGGTCCCCGAAAACGCTGGATTACATGGCAAAAAGCCGGCGCAGGAATCTACGGAATCGGCTGACAACGCGGAAGCGCGGGAGCCAAAGGGCGAATCCAACTCCTCTGGAACCGCGCAAGCGAGCGCGGAATAGAGAGGCCCTGAATGCCTAGAAAACGCGAAGACGGCGAAGAGCCGAAGGAATCTGCACCCAAGAAGGCTGCCAAGCGAGCAAGAACGAAGGCCGCCGCAAAGAAAACCGCAGCAAAGAAGGCAGCGCCTGCGAAAGCTGCCGCAAAAAAGAGCGCGCCAGCGAAGCCGGAGGCGAAAACAACGCCTGCAGGCAGGAGCAAGGCCGTCGCGAAAAAGACTTCCACAGCGAAGCAAGAGCCGGGCGCCAAACCGCGCAGGGCAGCGAAGAAAAATGCGGCGGAGGGGGAAGGGCTCCCGACTGCCGAACTTGCATTCGTTGATGACGCGGTCGGCGACGTAAGCGACGGAGAGGCGCATCGCCTGCTCGTGCCGGAAGCTGAATCCTCTGCGGCGATGATGGAAGCTTACCGTGCCGATACGACGGCCGAAGCGGAACATGGTATTCCGCAGATGGAACCTGAGCCGGCACACGAAGAGCGCGCCCGTAGGCGAGCCGTTGGTCGCGCGGCTGAAGCACGGGAAGCCGCGCCAAGCCAGGCAGAGGGCGAAGCAGAAGGCGCAACGAAGCGCGAGCCGGGGCCCGAGCCGAAGCTTGAGCGGTTGCAGAAGATTCTTTCCCAGGCCGGAGTGGCCAGCCGCCGCCACGCCGAAGAGATGATTGTGGCGGGTCGCGTGATGGTGAACGGCCAGATGGTAACACAGCTGGGCGCCAAAGCCGACCCTGTGCGCGACCACATTCGCGTAGACGGCAAACTGCTCGAAGGCGCCGAGCGGCACCGCACGTTTCTATTGAACAAGCCGAAGGGTTATGTGACGACGGTGAGCGACCCGGAAGGCCGTCCGACCGTGATGGAGTTCTTCTCGAATTTGCGCGAGCGGCTTTACCCGGTTGGCCGGCTCGACTTCCAGAGCGAGGGGCTGCTGCTGATGTCGAATGACGGCGAGCTGGCTAACCTGCTTACGCGCGCCGCTTCGGGAGTGGAGAAAACCTACCTGGTGAAGGTTTCTGGCCAGCCGAGCGAAGGCGAGCTGGAACAGTTACGCGGCGGAGTGATGATTGAGCGCGAGCAGGCGGGATCCGGCCGCGTGCGCACGGCGCCAGCCAGCGTGCGCCAGATTCGCCCAGGTGATAATCCATGGTTCGAGGTGGTGCTCACCGAAGGGCGCAACCGCGAACTGCGGAAGATGTTCCACGCTGTGGGTCATTTTGTGGAGAAGATCCGGCGCGTTGGTTACGGGCCGCTAGTGCTCGATGTTGAGCCGGGAAAGTTCCGTGAACTATCGGCAGAAGAATTGAACGCATTGCGTCTCACGGCGGAAGGCAAGCTGAAGCCGCGCCGGCCGAAGTCGAATGCCATGCTGCCGAAGGAGGCAGGGCGATCCGCGGAGCGCGATCAAGAGCGCGTAGGACGGCAGGGAAGAGATCGGCAGGAAGAGGGCCGCAGACCGCGCGGCGATCGTCCATTCCGTCGAGACAATCGCACAGGCGGGGATCGCGGCGGCTTTGCAGAACGTAGCCGGCCGACAGAGCGCAGCCGGCCGGGCGAACGCGGCGGCTTTGAGAAGCGGCGATTGGATAGCAGGCCGCAACGCCGTGAATTTGGCCGCGGTGAACGCGGTGGTTTTGAGCGGCCCTATAATCGGCCGTTCAATCGCCCATCATCTGAGCAGCCACCGGCTGAACGAGGAGGCCGGCGTGAGAGAAGAGACGAGGATAATCGCGATCGTGATCGATTTAACCGCCCGTGGCCGGAGCGCGGGACGGATCGCGGAACAGCGGGCTTTGGCCGCCGCGAAGAGCGCTTTGGCGGCGAACGCAGAGAACGCGGCGAGCGTCCGAGGCCTTACGGCGGCGGGCGCGAGCAGCGCGGCGAATTTGGCGGCAGACCGCGTTTCGATCGGCCGCAGGGCAATCGACCGCGTTTTGAGCGGCCGGGCTCCGAAAGGCCTGAGCGGGGCAATCGCGGCGAAGCGCCCCGTGAAGAGCGCCGGCAAGGGGAATTCCGTCCGCGGCGCGAGTTCCGTTCACGTGAAGAGGGCGGCGAGCGCAGGCAGCGGGCCTTTGGCGGTGACCGACCTGGCGGCGGACAGCACGGCGGGCAGCGGAACGATAAGGGAGGGCGCGAAGGCCAGCGATTCGGAGATAAGAACCGCGATCATGGCGGCAGACCGGGCTTCGGCGGAGGCTTCCGCAATAAGCGTGGTGGTGGACCGCGGCGGGAACGCAGTTAAACGGTGAGGAGAACGATGGGCGATTCCCCGGTCGTGCTGGTGCTGGCCGAAAAGGACGATCCGCAGCTTGCAATGCTCGGGGATGTGCCGCATGCGGTGATCAACGATGCTGCCGCGCTGAGCCGCGCGCCGCGCGATGCCGCGGCTATCCTGCACTGGTCGAGCCCGCGCGAACTGCTGCGTAAGACGTTTCTAGCCAACCCGCAGGTGCGTTGGGTGCACTCGCGCGCGGCCGGGCTCGATGAGGTGCTTTTTCCTGAGCTTGTCTCGAGCGCTGTGTCGCTTACCAACGGCTCCGGCGTCTTCTCGCAGTCGCTGGGCGAGTTTGCGCTGGCGATGGTGCTTTACTTTGCCAAGGATTTTCCACGCATGCTGCGCAACAAGGCTGCGCGGCGGTGGGAGCAGTTCGACATAGACGAGATCGACGGCCAGACTGTCGGCATCGTGGGCTACGGGGACATTGGCCGCGCCGTCGCGCGGCGCGTGCACGCCATGGGGATGAAGGTGTTGGCGCTGAAGCGTCACGCGCCGGCGACGGCCGACCCATTGATCGAGGAGTTCTACAAGCCCGATGAGATGCATACGATGCTTGGCCGTTGCGACTACGTCGCCGCCTGCGCGCCGCTTACAGCGGAGACGCGCCATATGATCTCCGATGCAGCGTTTGCGGCTATGAAGCCGAGCGCGGTGATCATTAACGTGGGCCGCGGACCGGTCGTCGACCGGGCGGCGCTGGTTCGGGCGCTCGAGCAGAAGAAAATCCGCGGCGCGGGGCTCGACGTCTTCGAGCACGAACCGATTCCGGAAGACGATCCGATCTGGGGATTCGAGAACGTCTTCATTTCGCCGCACAGCGCGGACCATACGCGCGACTGGCTGGAGCAGGCGATGCGGTTTTTCCTGCGGCAATATGAAAAGTTTCGTAGAGGTGAGGCGCTGGAGAATGTTGTCGATAAACATCTCGGCTACTGACCACGGAAAGCTGCTACCACGCGCGTCGAGGAGCATCTGAAGAGTTATGAGCACAGAAAAAGCTACATTCGGAGCGGGTTGTTTTTGGGGCGTGGAGGCGGCGTTTGCCGCGCTGCAGGGCGTTACGGCCACGGCTGTGGGCTATGAGGGCGGCAAGCTTGACAACCCCAGCTATAAGGAAGTGTGCACGGACCAGACGGGCCATGCGGAGGTGGTCGAGCTCGATTTCGACCCGGAGAAGACCAGCTACGAGAAGCTGCTCGACGCATTTTTCGAGCTGCACGACCCGACGACGATGAACCAGCAGGGGCCGGACTGGGGGACGCAGTACCGCTCGGTGATTTTCGTCCATTCGCCTGAGCAGGAGGCTGCTGCGCGGGCGAAGATCGAGCAGCTCACGGCGGAGGGCCGCTACAAGCCGCGGCGGATTGTCACCCAGGTCGTGCCGGCT
>JASIJW010000691.1:0-3289 GCA_030050035.1 Acidobacteriaceae bacterium
TGGATGCAACGTTCGGATATCAGGCCCCACCGGCGGCCATGATTTGATCTGACGTTGCGAGGAAATCAGGCCGAGGGTTCCTTCAAATGGAGCAACTGGTCGGCTGTCACTTTGCCCACCTTCTGCACGGCGCCCGATGGCCATTGCACTTCGAGCACTGCGCTGGTCGCCTCGCCCAACCCAAAGTGGACGGTGAGATCGCTGCTCGAGGCGTATCCGACGCTGCTGCGCACCCACTGGAACTGAGTACGATGCTCCGTTGTGCATTGCACGCGTGCGCCTATGGCGGAACGATTGCTCTTGACGCCTTCCAGCCGCAACTGCAGCCAATGGCGCGCCGGGCTGCGGTTCCACCATAATTCAATCGGTGCATTGAGCGCGGTCACTGCGGCATCGATCCTGCCGTCCCGATCGAAGTCTGCGAAAACAACCCCACGATGCAGGCGCGGAACCTGAAACTGCGGGCCGACGCTCTCCGTGACGTCGGCAAAGCGGCCGCCTGTATTGCGAAAGATCCGGTTGCACTGCTGATCGTCTGTATCCAGGCCGCCGCCGGCAGCGAACCAGTCCAGCCAACCGTCGTTGTCCAGATCGACCAGCCCGCAGCCCCACCCGCTGCTGGAACGGCTCAACGCCAGAATCCCGGACTGTGCGCTGCCGTCAACAAAGGATCCTTTCCCCTGGTTGAGAAAAAGCTCCCAGCCTTCGTTCTTAAGGCCGGTGACGACGATGTCGGGGCGGCCGTCTCCATCGATGTCGCCAAAGTCCGCTCCCATACCGGAGATGCTACGGCCATCAGTGTTATACGCCACGCCGGCATCGAGACCGATTTCTTCCAGGCCGCGCCCGCGGCTCCTGAGCAGCAAATTGGGAGCGTTGTCGTTGGCAATAAAAAGGCCCGCTCTGCCGTTGCCGCAAAAATCGGCAACAGCGATACCCATGCCCTTGCCGGTGAGCAGCGGGAACACGTTCCTGTCCTTCACTTCGGTAAACGTGCCATCGCCATTATTGTGAAAAAGCTGCATGGGCTCAGGCTGGTACATGTCGGGATGGCAATAGCTGCGGGCTTGCGTGCCGAGACCGCCGCAAACGGGATCCGCTCCTGCCATCCAGTCAACGTAATTCGAGATGAAAAGATCGAGGCGGCCATCGTTGTCGTAGTCGATCCACGCTGCGGCGACCGACCACAATGAATGCCCCGCGGCGTTTTGGCCAGCAAGACCCGCCTGCCGCGTCACGTCCGTAAAGGTACCATTTCCGTTGTTGTGGTAGAGCGTGTTTCCATGCACGCCCAGGACAAGAATGTCCTGATGGCCGTCATTGTCATAGTCGCCCACTGCCACGCCAATGTCGTATCCGGTTCCCTGCAACCCGGCCACAGTGGTGACATCCGTGAAGGTGCCGTCGCGGTTATTGCGATAGAGCCGGTTCCAGTATTCGGGTCCGGATTTCGCCAGCGACGGAAGTGCTGCGCCGTTGGTGCAGAAAATGTCAGGCCAACCGTCTCCGTCGAAGTCGATCACGGCCAGCCCGCCCGGCATCGTCTCCACCTGGTACTTGCGGCCGGTTGCGCCGTTGCGCAAAGCAAAATCCAACCCGCTGCCGGAAGCGCCATTGACCATGCGAATGGGCGCATCGTCAGCAGGCCACGCCATAGCAGGACCGATGATCGCCGATCCCAGAAGAGCCGCGGTGTTGCGCAGGAATCTGCGCCGTGGCAGGTTTCGGGTCAGGACCATGGTTAGCTCCGTCAGGTGTGTTTTGAACGCCCTGGCAAGAATATCGCCTGAGCCGGATTCGGGATTGGGCGGTTGTAAAGGTGGAACGCAGGCGGTGGGTCTCAGCCGTGCGGACCGAGCGTCCCAGGATGCGTGACTGTGTCTCTCCTGGCAGGTCGTTCGTGAACAGATTCCCAAACGGATCAGAATAAAAAAAGAATAAAAAAATTCAGCTTGACAGGTCTGTATTGACGCCTACAAAATGCTTTGAGTCATTAAAGAAGACGTTTTCATGGTCGAAAGACGTGTACGTTAACGTTAAATAACCGAAAGGAGTTCCGTTATGTTTGGGAGGCTGAATCTGGCAACGAGAGCGGTCAACCGCTCAAGGCAACTCCTCCTCATGGTCGCGATTGTCGCGCTTTTATGTGGAGGACGCCATCTTAGAGCCCAGGTTGACCAGGGTACTATCACCGGCACGGCAACTGACACGCAAGGAGCCGTGGTTCCCGGCGCCAAAGTCACGTTGACACAACTAGATACCGGGTTTGTATTGCAGGGAACGACCAACAATGCAGGAATTTACGTTTTTTCGCCGGTCAAGATCGGGCGGTATTCGGTAGCAATCACGATGCCCGGATTTGAGTCGGTCACGCATACCGATCTCACCCTGGATGTCAACCAGACCCTGACGGTGGATTTCACGCTAAATCCCGGCAATGTGACGCAGTCGGTTACTGTTCAGGCTACGGCCGCAGAGTTGCTGCAAAAGGAAGATGCTTCCACTGGCCAGGTAGTCAGCTCGCAGGTGATTAATGACACACCTCTTGCGCTGCGCAACTATGTCTTTATCGCGCAACTGGCGGCAGGCGTGACAGAGGCCAACGGCTCGCGCGGACAGGGGCGTGGCGACTTCAACGCCAACGGCCTGCGCGCCGAGCAGAACAACTTCATCCTTGACGGTGTAGACAACAACAGCAACCAGGTGGATTTCCTGAATGGCGCCAGCTTTGTTGTGAAGCCTCCACCGGACGCGCTGGCTGAGTTCAAGGTGCAGACCAGCGATTACGATGCGGAATTCGGGCACTCGGCGGGCGCGGTGGTGAACGCGGCCATCAAAAGCGGCACCAACGAGCTCCACGGCGACATGTGGGAATACGTTCGTAACAACGATCTCGGCGTAGCCCGCGACTTCTTCAACCGGACCTGCAACGGCAGTGTCTGCACGCCGGGGCAAGTACCTCCGTACCACCAAAACCAGTTTGGCGCGACGCTGGGCGGTCCTTTCCTCAAGGACAAGCTGTTCTGGTTCGGAGATCTTGAGGTCCTCCGCATCATATCTCCGACGAACGGCACTTACACGGTGCCCACGGCCCTTATGCGGACGGGGGACTTCAGCGAATTGCTGAGCAAGAATCCCACACTCAACGGCGCCGTCACAACGCTTTATGAGCCGGGCTCGGGCGGAGCCACGCCGCTGGGCGCGCCGTGCGGCAATAACACTCCGGGGGTCACGCAGAAGTTCTGTCCAGGCGAGATCGACAAGGTGGCGGAGAACATTCTCAACCTGT
>JASIJW010000692.1:0-3471 GCA_030050035.1 Acidobacteriaceae bacterium
ACCGTCCACGCTGTGCCCATCAGCCCGCGATGCACCTGGCTCAGCGGAAAAATCTCGCCGCTCGACGGCGGTCCGGCCAGTGCGGCCTGTCCACCTGGCATAGGCTTTACCGGTGCCTGCGCGAAAACCCCCGTGCAAAGTGCCGCAGCCAAGCCCGCGCGAAGCACCCAAATGGGCTTCACGCGAAGCGCCCAGAGGGATATTGCCCGCCTCATTCTGGTTTCCTTAATCCGCATTTCCACGTCTATACCAGAGTACAGCGAGTCGCCTCGCTGATTACCCGCCTGGCGGCACGCTGGCCTGCTCCGGGCTGCGGTAAATCCCCGCAATCCCGTATGCTGGTTTCCAGCGAGGTTCTTATGTCTAAGCTGCGCGGCTTCGCCGCTTCCCGCCGTTTTGTTTCCCGTTTTGCTTCGCCCTTGATCGTCATCGCCGTTCTCGCCTTCGCCGCTGCGCCGGTTGATCGCGCCGTCGGCCAGCAGCCGCAGCAGAACCCGCAGCAGCAAAGCCAGCAGCAGCCGCAGGCCGTGCCCGAGTCCGGCGGTCCGTCAGCCGACAGCGGCGCCATCGCCATCCCTAAAAAGAACCCCGACGACAATCCACCGCCCGCTCCGCCTGCGCCTGCTGAGCCCACGTTCAAAAATCCCGAGGGCGCCCCCGACGTCTCACTTCATGTAGACGTTCCAGAGGTCACAGTGGATGTAGGTGTGCTGCTTGAAAAAACGCACCAGTTCGTCCCCGGCCTCAAGCCCACCAACTTCCGCGTTTACGAGGATGGCGTGGAGCAGAAGGTCGAAGGCTTCCGGCGCGTCGAAGCCCCCATCACCGCGCTGCTGTTGTGCGAGTTTGCGGCGAAGGGCTGGGCCTTCCGCATCGACATGCTCAACAGCGCCTGGGCATTCACCCAGCAGTTGCGGCCGCAGGATTACGTCGCCATGATGACCTTCGACCTGAACACCCACATCGTGAGCGACTTTACTCAGGACAAGCGGCAGATTCAGGAAGGCATCCGCGAGCTGGGTATGGAATCCTACATGCCCGCCGCATTCTCTGAAACCAATATCTTCGACGCGCTATCTGAAGCCCTCGACCGCATGTCGCGCATCGAAGGCGAAAAGTACATCATCCTCATCGCCTCCGGCGTCGATTCCATGTCCAAGCTCACCCTCGACCAGATGCTCAAGCGCGTCAAGGCCTCGCAAAACGTCACTATCTTTTCCATCGCCACAGGCGGCTTGCTGATGGAGATGACCGAGGGCACCGGCGGCATGATGGGCGGCATGCGCGACATGACCTACCTGCAGGCCGAAAACCAGCTGCGCACCTTCGCCAACCTCACCGGCGGAATGTTCTTCGAGCCCAAGTTCACCGGCGAGTTGCCTGACATGGTGAATACCATCAACCAGAACATCCGCTCCAAGTACGAGCTCGTCTATCGGCCCACCAACAGCAAGCAGGACGGCACCTATCGCAAGCTGCGCGTGCTGCTGGTCGACGACGAAGGCCATCCCCTGCGCATGCAGGATGAAAAGCACAAGCCCCTCAAGTACGACATCATCGCCCGCGACGGCTACCGCGCACGCCAGGAAGTGGAGTAAGGAGCGGTCAGTAGAGCGACCCATTTTCCGCCGCTCCACCTTGTCATCCTGAGCACGTGGGACGCGAAGGATCTGCAGCTGTTCTTGCTGTTGCTTTTGCTTCAAAGAGGCAAGCTTTTTCGCACGCGCCAAAAAGTGCGGCAGCTCACGAATGAAAAGCAGCCGCAGATTCTTCGCTCATCCGCTTTACGGATTTGCTCAGAATGACAGTGCAGAATCTTTTTGAGAATACGGGGATAATGGTAGCCCTTCTTGCGGCAACGCCCCGCAAAATCCGGCGCAACTCTGCCGGCTGGCCAAAAAACGCCTGGTCCAACCTACCCGCCAAGCACGCCCAGGTGAGCCAGAATATCCCGCACGTAATACACGATGACCACCACCGTCATCGCCACCACCAGCCACTGCGCTACACGCAGCAGCGGCTCCACTTTGTTCACCTTGGCCACGATCGCCAACTGGGCCGCCTTTTCATGATCGAAGGAATCGTCCAGAAAAATCTGGCCCTCTTCGTCGCGGGTCAGGCTAGAACGATACACATGCAATGCAGCCATTATGACAACCAGCGCACCCCACACTGACCACATGACAGGAACGAAAGTCATGGCTTCACCTCCATGGAAGCTCACCACCACACGAGTTCCCGGCGCGTGCAAGATTCGTCCGCTGGGAACGAACTCCTCAAACTGGCCGGGCCCTTGTTGGTGAAACATAATAGTCCTCATAAGGCGCGCTTGTAACCGGGATTTTTCATCGGGTAGTTAGATCCTCAATCTGCGGCGCTTGCTCTCGAATTGAACTGCGACCTTGCGTTCATCCGGGCATCGAATGAACGTATGCCGCCCGGGAATACCGGGCCCACGCCGGATCGATACGGGGCTTGTCCCTCAGCCCCCGGAGCGGTACAGTAAGAGAGGGCAAGCAATTCACCCAAAGGGAGATACAGATGGCCACAGTAACCGCCGGACCGGGACAGGAAACCGTAGCACCGGAAACCGTTAAGAAGCAGCCCCTTACGCTGACGCCGACGGCGATCGCTAAGGTGCGCGAGATCATGGCCACTCAGGATCCCATCCCTGCCGGGCTGCGCATCGGCGTAGTCGGTGGCGGATGCTCCGGGTTCCAGTACTCCATGGCTTTCGAGAACCAGAGCGGCATGATGGACAAGATTTACAGTTTTGATGACCTGAAAGTTTTCATTGACGCCACTTCACTCATGTACTTGAATGGCTGCATCGTCGATTACGTCGAGACCCTCGAGGCCGCCGGCTTCAAGTTCGAGAACCCCCAGGTGAAGTCCACCTGCGGCTGCGGCTCCTCGTTCAACGTTTAGGCCGCACCAAGGCTCAGATCCAAAGCAAAAGGCCTGCCTTCACGGCAGGCCTTTTGCTTTTAGAAATTGATTGAACCAGCTTACTGCTGCGGCGATTGCGGCTGTTGCGGTTGCGCAGGCTGCGTGGGGCTCGATGGGAAGCTCGAACCGCCGCCAAACGAATTGCTGGACCCGCCAAACGTATCGCTAGACCCACCAAACCCCGGTGTCGACGTTCCCGTCCCGTTGCCCACCGGCGTCCCGATCGTGCCCGCATTGCCGCCGCCTTGCTGCATCATCTCCTGCAGCGGGCTATAGGTGAACTCCCACTCGTTATAGTGGCTCTTCTTCTTGTACGTCAGGATCGACTGCTTGGGACTGGCCGGCGAAAAGCCGATGATCCCACCGCCGCCAAACGTCTGTCCCGTCTGCCCGCTCATAAATCCCGACCCGGATGTCGTGCCGGATGTTGGATTGCCATTGGCATCCGTCCCGCCCGTGCTTCCATTCGTGCTATTCGCGCCGCTGGAGTCGCCCATGCTGCCCGTAGCGCTATTCGAATTC
>JASIJW010000693.1:0-8251 GCA_030050035.1 Acidobacteriaceae bacterium
AGCTGCGACGGTCGCTAAGCTGCAGGCCATGGGATACACGGTGCGGTCGGGCGGGCACTGGTCGAATGGCGAGTGCATCGCGGTCGATCCCGCGACTGGCGAACTGCTTGGCGGGCAGGATCATCGCAGCCATTTTGGCAAGGCGGCGGGGTATTAGGCCGACAGCGATCGGGGCAGCGGCGATGCGGTACTTTACCGGCTCGATGCGCTGGCCCATACCCCATTGTCGAACTTGGCTATCCCCCCACCCCCTCATCTGACAGGAAGTATCTGAAAACAAATGGCCCGCGGCTGCGACCTCGCCGCATCTATCTGATTCACAAGAAGTTGCCATCAGCTGTTTTGTAATCAGGAACTTAGGGGGTATCTTCAGGTGAAGTTGCCGAGCCAGGCCCCAATCTCAAGAGGCTTGGCAGTGATTTTCAGCTTAGACGATTCGGGCGTAATTCCCTGCAAGGATTCAGGGAAAATTTCTGCTTTTGTTTCAGGCAGTTGGGAGTGGGATCGAAAGGCGCGGGATTGACGCGAATACAGCGTGCGCTGACGCGCACGTGGCGGGTTAGCGTCCGCTTCGCGGACCTGGCGAGTTAGCTGGATTGGACGGCTGATTGACGGCTCTCACGAGCGAGGTTTCGCAGTATGCTTTAGGTGTCGCTGAGGAGGGCTGCCATGATCAAGGCTATTCTTGCCTCATTTTTTCTGACGCCGCTGGCGCTTGCGGCACAGACCAGCGCATCTGGAGCGGTCTTCTCGCCCAGCCAAGGTGCGTCGTCCTATGGCGTCATGGGAGGACAATCGAGTGGCAAAACGGTCGCCAGGGCCGTGCCGCCGCCTGCCTGCCCGGTGGGACTGCGTGCGCAGCATATCTCGGATGGGACGATGGTAAACACCACCCGGGACGGTAAGAAGCAAGAGACCGCCCAGCGGCTGCACCTGAGCTTTTCGAAGGTGAGCCAACCGATTGCGCGCGCCACAGTGAACGTGAGCGGATGGACGGTGGTGGGCCGAACGGAGTTGGCAACCGCAACGCTGGCGAAACATGGCACAGGACAGAGCCCGGTGGCCGTGCGCACCGTTACCGTGCAGGTGACGGACGGCACTGCCGACGTGTGGGTTCCGGGGCTTACTGGCGTTAGCTCGATTGAACTGGTGTCACTCGAATATGCGGACGGCACAACGTGGACGCCTTCGGGCGCGGAGAGCTGCCGCTTTGCGCCGGATCCGTTGATGCTTATCGCGGGGCGGTGAAGGTCAATGAGTTCGCGTCCCCACCCTAGCGGCAAAAACAAGAACGCCGCGAGGATGGGGCACCCATGATTGTGCTCGATAAAATGTTTCGGCTATGTGTCAGCCCAGCCGCCGCGGTTTCATCATGCGAAAGCAGGGGAAACCAAGGCGGTCTTCAGGGACTCGGGGTTTCGCAAGTGGACTTGAGGACCCCTGCGAACTGGAGAACGGACTGAGCAGACGAGATCTGCGTAGCCTCATTCAGAATAGCCATCGTCGCGTTGCAGTCCTTTGTGGTCCCCTTGATCAGGATGGCTTTGACGACGAGCGCCTGCCCCAATTCATCGGCGTGCTTCGCGGAGTCCTGCGCATACAATCCGCGTAGAATTTTCTCCGATTCGTCGATAGAGCTTTGCGCAAGCTCTATATCCCGCGCTGCAATGGCGCCAAAGGCGAGGGCCGTGAGTGCGTTGGCAAGTGACTCCTGGTTGTCAGCGGTCGGATCCATCTTGTGGCGGACCTCGACGCACTGCTTGAAGAAAGGCACCGACTCAATGTACTGATTGCCACTGCTCCGAATCTTGGCAAGCGCACAATAGGTGCTGGCGAGATTTCCGCGGTAGAGGGAGGGATTTGCGGTGGCAAGTTTCTCGTCGATCGGGAGCAGTTCCTGGTAGACCGGTTCCGCCTGCTCGTTGCGATTGGCCGCGAGCTCGGCAGTGCCCCACTGGTACAGCGTGGCTTCGAGATCCGGCGTGTATGCATCGGCATCTTGCTGAACGAGACCGCGATAATCAGCCGCCGCTTTCTTGAAATACTCTTCGGCCTCTTCCGGTTTGTTTTCGTCGTTCTTGACCGATGCAAAGATCACTTCGGTCTGCGCCGTTTCCTCGACCACTTCGGGGTTTGTCCGGTCGAGCAGAACCTGTTGCTCGGTTAACGCAATTTTCAGAGCGCGTTCCGCATCGTCAAGACGGCCCTCCTTCGCGTAGATATAGCCCAGATAAGAGGCCACCAGCATTTCTGCGCGCAAGTAGGCTGAAGTATTCTTCGACGCTGCCTGAAACCTCTGATAGGCCATTGAGTAAAGCATTTCGGCGCCCCGATAATCCTCCTGCCGCAACAAAACGTTCCCCTGGTAAGCCAGGATGCCTGAGAGCAGCGTGGCATCGCATTGAGGCTTCGGCATGAGGCCGAGCGCAAGGCACTGACTAAACGCGTCGCTGAATGAGTTGCGAGCCTTTTCCATGTCCCCGAGGGTCCAGTAGAGCCTGCCAGCATCGAGCGATGCTGTCATATAAAGGGGCCCGTATTGCACGTCCTGATCCTTAAGCTGCTCCAGCTGCGGAAGCGCGCGATCGTATACGGCCTTGGCTTCCGTCAGGCGGTTCTCCTTGAGCAGGGCGCTCGCATACTCAACCGAGTATTTGGGATTGTCGGGCACGAAGCGTTGCGCACGTTCGAGATAGGTCAAGGCCTTCGAAGTGTTGAAATCAAGTTCGAGGGCCAGACCTCCTTCGTAATCGTGAAGCGCGGCCCGCTCGACGTTGCGCTCGTCCTGGTTATCGGCCAGTTGAGTCAGCAGCGTTGCAGCCTCGTCGAGCTTGCCTTCGCGCAGATCCTCTTCAGCCTTGCGCGCCGACTCGGTGTCATCCACCTCCGCAAGCTCTTTCTTGATGACGTGATACCGCTCGGCCCACTCGTCGGCCTCCTGCACGGCAGCCTTCTCGCCCAGTTTCCGGGCGGTGAGCTGCCGATTCAGCGCGGCCATTGCCCGCGGATCCACACCCTCGCACTTAACCGTAACTGGTCCTGAAACGTTGACGAATACGGGACTGCACCAGCCAGTGGTGGTGATCTGCAACTGCTGCGCGGCACCTGTGACTGCGCCTAGAACGGCAAACAGCGCCAGCAGCCGGGTCATTGCTTCTTTCCACTGGCCGCGGCTGCTGAAGAGTCTTTGGCACCGGCGCTGCTGCTTGTGGAGCTTTGATTGGCTGTGTAGGTGACCGATCCGGTTCCGACAAAGACCGGGCTTGCGCTGCCGTTTGTCTGGATGGACTGGACCTGCGGCGCTGCAGGCTTAGCGGCAGCTCCGCGCTCCTTCACGAAGGCAAGAGCCATTCCACCGATGAGGGCTACGCCAGCCATGACTGCCGCGGTTACTGAAAGCCAGCGGCGCTCGCCGGCGCGTTTGCTGCGGGCAATCAGGCCGAAAACGAGGAACAACGCGAAGCCAGCCAGGCCGAGCGGCTGGACGACGACTTTGACCCATTCCTGCATGAAAGCCCCCTTTGTGCGGCTTTCCCCTGGGTCTGGTCCCGATGGTTAACTACTGTACACCGGAAATCGTTGATTGCGGTTGAACTTTACCGGGATTTTCTCAGCATCAGCGTAGGGCACGGGCTGAAGGAATTCTCAGGCGCGAACCGGCTGGCGGGCGAGGTGCTTGGCCTGCGAAGACTGGGCCTGCGTAGCGGCGGCCGGATTCCGGAGGCTTGAGGCGCGCACGACGAGGTGAGGGGTGATGAGCTCCGATTTCGGGCGCTTGGGCGCTTTGGAGTTGGCAAGCCGCAGCGCGAGGCTGGCCGCAGCCTTGCCGATGGCCTTGCTGCTCTGGTCGACAGAAGAGAGCGGCACGCGCAGGAAATCGGAGTAGGAGAGATTGCCGCAGCCCACTACGGCGACATCCTCGGGGATGCGAAGGCCGGCTTCGAGGATGGCGCGCATGGCGCCGAGCGCGGCCGGATCATTGAAGCAGAAGATGCCGTCGGGCCGCTGGGGGTGAGCGAGCAGCTTTTGCGCCGCATCATATCCGCCCAGTTCGCCGCGGTGGTCGCCAGAGGCGCCAAGCGAGACGATGTGGCCGGGCAGCGGGCTAATGTGCGCTGCCGCGAGCGCCGCCTGGTATCCCTCGAGACGGCCGACGGCCGTGCTCACCTCCGCGCCGCGGATGTGAGCGATGCGGCGGCAGCCCTGCTCGATGAGGTGCGAGGTGGCCAGCACGCCCACGGCCCGGTCGTCGACGCCGATGAAGTTCGATTCGAAACCCGGAAACTGGCGGTCGAGCAGAATGAAAGGAACCTTCTGTTCCTCGATCTGTCGAAAGCTTTCGACGGTCCACTGCGAGGAGGCGACCAGCATCACATCCACGCGCCGGGCCAGCAAATTGACAATCTCCTGCTGCTCAAGGGTCGGATCATCGTCAGAAGATGAGATGAAGAGGCTATAGCCCTTCTTGCGCACCTCGGCCGATATATCCTTGGCGATCTGGGCAAAGAAGGGATGGAGGAGATCGGGGACGACGAGGCCGAGCGTGGAGGTCTGACCGGTGATGAGGGCGCGAGCGGCGAGGTTTGGCTGGTAATTAAGCTCCTTCATCCGTTTAAGGACACGTTTTCGCGTCTCTTCGCCGATGTCAGGATGGTCGCGCAACACTTTGGAGACGGTGACGACCGAAAGTCCCAGATCCTGTGCGATGTCCTTCAACCGAACGGCCATGGTGCGCTTGCCCTCCTGCCCCGAGCCCGAAGCCTAAACGCCGCAGATGCTGAGGGAACTATGATTTTCAGTCTACCTTACTCTTAGATCAATTTTTCCATGACGATCGGGGACCGGCAACAACGATGCCGAAGTGGATACTTTCCTACCGGACGGTGAAGTCCGCTTGACAGCGGCGGAAATACACCGTAATCTTTGACTCGTTACAGTTAACGATTAAAGGGGCTACGCTACGTGCCTGTCAAGCTCGAACGTAAAACCGGTTCTGCCGCGGACGGCGGCACAAAAACCGGTACGAAAACCGATCAAAAAGCAAAAGCTCAAGTTGATCCGGCTATCGTTCCGCAGCGCCGGCTTGCCTCCGGCGCCCTGATGCCGGCTGTCGGCCTTGGCACCTTTGGGTCAGACCACGTGCCGCACGGGCAGGTGGCCGGGGCGGTGAAAGCGGCCGCCACGGTCGGCTACCGGCATTTCGACTGCGCTTCGGTATATGGAAATGAAGAGCAGATCGGACGGTCGCTCGAGGAGATCCTCAGAAGCGGCATCCGGCGGGAGGAGCTTTGGATCACTTCAAAGCTATGGAACGACAAGCACGGCGAAGACGACGTGATTGCTTCCTGCGAGAAGTCACTCGCCGACCTGCGGCTAAATTACCTGGACCTTTTTCTGGTCCACTGGCCGTTTCCGAATCATCATCCGCCCCACTGCGACGTGAATGAGCGCAATCCGCATGCGGTGCCGTATATCCATGAAAACTACATGCGCACCTGGCGAAAGATGGAAGAGCTTGTCGATCGCGGGCTGGTGCGGCACATCGGCACTTCGAATATGACGATTCCGAAGATGAAGCTGGTTCTTCGCGATGCGCGGATCTTGCCGGCGGTGAACGAGATGGAGCTGCACCCGTACTTCCAGCAGCCGGAGCTCTTCCGGTTCCTGAAGGAGCATGAGGTTGAGCCGGTGGGGTATTCGCCGGTTGGCTCGCCGGCGCGACCGGAGCGCGACCGCACGCCGGATGACCTGGCGCCGACGGAAGATCCGCTGATCCGAGAGATCGCCGCGCGCCGCGGGGTGCATCCTGCAGCGGTGTGTATCAAGTGGGCGGTTCAGCGCGGGCAGACACCGATTCCCTTCTCGACGAATCCGCATCACATGCTTGCCAATCTGCAGGCAGCGGCGAGCGAGCCGCTGGGCGCCGAGGAGATGGCAGCGATTGCTGCAATTGACCGCAACTGCAGGCTGATCAAGGGGCAGGTGTTTTTGTGGAAAGAGAACCAGAGCTGGGAAGACTTGTGGGACCCGAATGGGGAGATCACGCCGCCATGACCACGGTTGCCGAGGAGAATAGAAAACAAGATGCGCAGAGAGGCGCAAGCATGAGCCAGACGATGACGGCAGCGTACCTGCCCGGCGACAGCACAGTTGAGATGAGGACCGTTCCGGTGCCGGTTCCGGGCCACGGCGAGGTGCTGATCGAGATCAAGGCGTCGACGATTTGTGGCTCCGATATCCGCTGCATTTACCATGAGCACCTTGGCAAGGGACCGGAAGGCTACCAGGGGGTGGTTGCCGGGCACGAGCCGGCTGGTCGGATTGTTGAGACCGGACCCGGATGCAGGCGGTTCAAGGCGGGCGATCGCGTGATTGTCTATCACATCTCCGGCTGCGGGCTGTGCACGGACTGCCGGCGCGGGTTCATGATCTCATGCACCAGCCCTTTTCGCCGCGCTTACGGATGGCAGCGCGATGGCGGGATGGCGCCATACATGGTGGCGGAGGAAAAGGATCTTATTCCGCTGCCGGAGCCGCTGACCTACGCCGATGGCGCGCAGGTGGCCTGCGGCTTTGGGACGGTGTATGAGGGACTGGAAAAGATTGGCGTCAGCGGCAATGATGCGGTTCTGATCACTGGGCTGGGACCGGTGGGGCTGGCGGCGGGAGCGCTGTGCCGCAAGCTGGGCGCGCAGCGGATTATCGGCATCGATATCTCTGCCGAGCGGCGCGAACTGGCGACGCGGTTGGGGCTTTGCGACGATGTGCTGGCTGCCGGAGCGGAGAATGTGGCTGAAGTCCGCAAGCTGACCGGCGGAAACGGCGTGGAGCGCGCGGTGGACTGCTCGGCGAATGCGGAAGCGCGGGCGACGGCGATTCGCGCGACGCGCAAGTGGGGGCGGATTGCGCTGATTGGCGAAGGCGGGAGCCTTACGCTGAATCCATCGCCGGATATGATCCACGACCAGAAGGCTGTGTACGGTTCGTGGGTTACGTCGACCTGGCTGATGGAGGAGCTGGTGGAGCGGCTGGTGCGATGGGAGCTGCATCCGGAGGCGATTATTACGCATCGGTTTCCGCTGGAACGCGCCGACGAAGCCTATGCGTTGATGGCGTCGGGCCGGTGCGGTAAAGTGGCAGTCTGTCCATAGATAGAAAGACAGGAGATAGAAAGACAGGAGTGGGTCAGGTTCAATGGAGATTTCCTCAGAGGCTAAAGGCCTGCTGATTTGGTGGCAGCATGACGTGCGGGCTAAAGCCCGTGCCCTTCAAGACAGGCGGTATGACGTTTGGGCTGAAGCCTGTAGGCTTCAGGGCTATTAAACTGGCCACTACCCGAAGACCGTCGATTACCCTTAAAAAGCAACAGAATGCCCGTAAGAAAATTGGCTGAATTCTTATCGTAGGAGTATGTAAGGGATGGCTCTTGTCACTGCAATCTCAGAAGGCAGGCAGGACAGCTCGCGGCCGCTGATTCCCCGGCAAAGCCTCAAGGCGTTTGTGCTCGTCACGGGTCTGTTTTTTCTGTGGGGCATTCCGAATAATCTCAATGACGTTTTGATCCGCCAGTTCATGACGTCGTTCGAGCTGACGCGGTTCAAGGCGGGGCTGGTGCAGTCGGCGTTTTATGCCGGGTACTTTTTGCTGGCCATGCCGGCGGCGACGCTGATGCGCCGGTATGGATACAAGCGCGGGCTGCTGACCGGACTTTTTCTTTATTGCATTGGGACATTTCTGTTTGTTCCGGCTGCCGATTCGCGGCAGTACTGGCTATTCCTTTTTGCGCTGTTTGTCATCGCCAGCGGATTGAGCTTTCTGGAAACTGGAGCGAATCCGCTGGTGGCACAGATGGGCGACGCGGAGAGCTCGGTGCGGAGGCTGAATTTCTCGCAGGCGTTCAATCCGCTCGGCTCGATTGCCGGAGTGCTTATCGGCACGCTGTTCATCTTTTCGGGAGTGGAGCTGAAGCCGGCGCAGGTTGCGCAGATGAAGCTGGCGCACACGTACGACACTTATCTTCGGCATGAAACGCTGCGCGCGGCGCCGCCTTATATCGTTCTCGGCATCGTGGTTCTTCTATGGGCGGTGTTCATTCTGCGGACGCCGTTTCCAGCGGTGGCTGAAGCGCCGGCGTCGACGGCTGACGAGCCCAAGGGAAGCTATGGCGCGCTGCTGCGCTATCCGCATTTCCTTCTCGCCGTAGTTGCGCAGTTCTGCTACATTGGCGCGCAGGTGGGCACGTGGAGCTACT
>JASIJW010000011.1:0-3235 GCA_030050035.1 Acidobacteriaceae bacterium
TCGCGGCAAAGTTCGGCTTTCCACTGGGACTGTTTACGTATGATGCGGCGCTGAAGGACCAGCTGAACAGCGCACTGTATCAAGTGACGGTTTCGGGCCAGCAGACCGCCGGGACTGTGCTCGCGCCCGCATCCGTTACGTTCCACTACGCGCAGAACGGACTCGATGCGGTTAAGACGATTCATTTTGGCTCGAATTACGTGGTGGGCGTCGACGCCAAGGTCACAAACAATGGCAGCCCGGTGCGGGCGCTGGTGCAGTGGCCGGCCGGACTCGGCGATATGGAGGAGTTCCTGCCGAGTTCGCTGACGCGCTCGCAGGTGCGCACCTCAGCTGCGTCGCAATTCGTCTGGTCTTTGAATGGCAACCAGGAGACGACGGCTGCAAAGAAGGTGAGCAGCAACGCCACGTTTGAGGAGCCCTATTCCTACGCGGGCATCATGGACCTCTATTTTGCGGCGGTCTTCATGCCGGATCAGCCCAACCAGACGACCGTAGTTTCGCTGCATAACACGGTCGAGCTGCCCAAAAATCTCAACGATCCGAACAGCGAGAAGACGCCGGCTGATGTGATTGGGGCGGCGGTGGGATCGACCACCGGCGAGACGAGCCTGCGGCTTTTTGCGGGACCGAAAGACAGAGATGTGCTCTCGTCGATCCGCGCCATGGGGCCAGAGGGCAAGCCCAATGGGCCATCTCTCGATCCGCTGGTTCACTTTGGCTGGTTCAGCATCATCGCCAAGCCTCTCTATCTCGCGCTGCGCTGGCTGCGCGGCATACTTGGCCCGGGCAAGAACAACTGGGGCTGGGCGATCGTGATCGTGGCCATCATCCTGAACATGGTCACGCTGCCTTCGCGGTTGATGATGACGAAATCATCGCTCAAGATGATGCGCATCCAGCCCAAGGTGGACGCGATCAAGAATCGCTACAAGAACCTGAAGGCGACCGACCCCAAGCGCGCCGAAATGAACCAGGAGATGATGGCGCTCTACAAGACCGAGGGCGTGAACATGTACGGCAGTTGCCTGCCGATGCTCATCCAGATGCCTCTGCTGTATGCCATTTACGAGGTTCTGGAGGCGGCGATCGAGTTGCGCCAGGCGCACTGGATGTGGATCCCGGATCTGTCTGCTCCGGATCCGACATACGTGCTGCCGGCGGTGTTTATCCTCACCATGTTCCTGGTGCAGTACATTACCCCGTCGCCGGGGATGGACCCGTCGCAACGGCGCATGATGGCGTTCGTGATGCCGGTCATCTTCGGCTTTACGCTGTTTCACTTTCCTTCGGGCCTGTCGCTTTACTGGTTCGTGGGCAACCTGATCAACCTTGCGATTCAGATCGGCATCAACCGGTCGAGCATTGGCAAGGAGATGCACGCCATTGCCGCGCGGCGCGCCGCGAAGAAAAACCCGAAGATTGTTCAGGGAAGACGGTAAAGGCAGGGACCGAGGGACCAAGCCACCCCAGCGACGAAGACCTGTCGCTGGGGCCCCGGCAGGGAACGAGGAAACAAGGAAACCGAAACGGAGGCCGACGCCGGCCTCCGTTTTTCTTTTGGCGCACAACCCACGCTGCCGGCGTTGCTGGCTGCACGTCTAGGCCGGTGCGTCTTTGCCTTCTCGTTCCCTCGGTCCCTTGTTCCCTTGTTCCCTGTTTCTGTATCGTCTGGATATGCCGATGCCGGAGACTCAGCCCGCACGCAACGCCAATGCGCCGGAGGCGCCGCATCCGGCGCCTGAGGCGGAAGAGGTTTACCGCCGCTGGATTCAGTTCCTCAACGAGGAGTTCACCCGCCATAACTCGCAGGAGCGACGGGCCGAGATCGTCCGCGATCAGCTTTACCAGCTTTACCTGGGCCGTCCGCATGGGGGAAAGCTGAACCTGACGCTTACCTCCGAGCTGCCGGGTAACGTGGTCTCGCTCTCGCTCGATCCCTTGAACGTTACTCTTGAGGCCGAGCACTTTCCTGACGTTGACCGGGAACGCTACGCGCAGCGCAAGCCGCTGCTGTGGTTCTGGCAGATGTTCGACCGCTCGCCCATTGGGCTTAATCACTGGCTGGGACTGCGCTTCCGCTGCATGCTGGGCCGGCACATCTTCGCGCACCTGGGCAACGGAGTCAAAATTCACCACGGCGTCGATCTCACTTACGGCTACAAGCTGTCGATCGGCGACGGGGTTGTTATCCGCCAGCGCGCTCTGCTCAACGACCGCGGCGGGATCAGGATCGGGAACAACGCGGTCATCGGCTCGTACGCGCGCGTCTACTCCCACGTTCACGATCCACATGATTTCGAGAAGGTCCGGCTACAGCCGACCGAGATCGGCGCGGGGGCGCGCATAGGCAGCCACGTGATCGTGCTGGCAGGCAAGAATGTCGCGGATGGCGAGGTGGTTGGGACGTTTCCTACGGATACGATCTGATCAAATATCGCATCGGCGCGGCATGCTACCCTGAACTTTCCAGTTGAGGAGAATCCTGTTTGCAGTCCGGCGCGTTCCTCATTGCGGTCTTCGAGTTCGTTCTGCTACTTTTCTCGCTCAGCTTTCACGAGTGCGCGCACGCCTGGATGGCGTCGCGACTGGGCGACCAGACGGCGCGGCTGCAGGGCCGGGTTACGCTGAATCCCGCATACCATGTTGATCCCATTGGAACGCTGTTGTTTCCTGCGCTTATCATCTTCGGGCCGTTCTTCGGGTTCAGCCTATTCAGCGGATTCCTGGTGGGCTGGGCCAAGCCCACGCCGGTGATCACGCGGAACTTCAGCAAGATCGTGCGCGATGACAATTTGACCACGCTTGCCGGCCCGGTCTCGAACCTGATTCTGGTCGCAGTTGCGTTCATCATTCTTGCCGTTATGGCTATTGCGATGCCTGGCGGCCGAGAGATGGTCCGAGCCTCGCTTTTTGCCGCGTTCAATCCGGCGGCGCTGTCGTTCGCTCATCCGGTGGCGGTGCTGTGTACGCTGGCTATCCTGATCAATCTGTCGCTGTTTTACTTCAACCTGCTGCCCATTCCTCCGCTCGATGGAAGCCGCCTTCTGCGCAACGTGCTGCCATATCGCGCCGTGCAGTATTACGACCGCGTCAACATCTGGGTCGCCTATCTGCTGATGATCTTCGTCGGAGGGTACATTCTGCGGCTGCTGCTGGAGCCTTCGCTGGGGCTTATCTATTCGGCGCTGATTTCGCTGTAGGCCTCGTCTTCTCCGCTTTGCCGGTGGGGCGC
>JASIJW010000088.1:0-16549 GCA_030050035.1 Acidobacteriaceae bacterium
GCGCCCGCCGCGCCGCGCACCGTGTTGTGCGAGAGCAGCACGAACTTCCAGTCGAGCAGGTTGCAGGGCCGCAGACGTCCCACCGTCACGGCCATGCCGCGGCCGCGGTTGCGATCGAGGCGCGGCTGCGGCCGATCGGGCAGATCGCACCACTCCACAGGTTGCTCGGGAGCAAAAGGTAGATCGCGTCCGGCCAGCGGACGGAACTCATTCCACGCCGCCAGAATCTGCTCGCGCGTAGCTGACCGCCCTAGCTTGTTGCTCAGTTTGATCGAAACGCACTCCGTATGCCCATCGACCACCGGAACGCGGTTGCAGTGGGCCGTCATGCGAGCCGCCAGCGGCTTCACTGCATGGCCCTCCACCTTGCCCAGCAGCTTGAGCGTTTCGCTCTCCATCTTTTCTTCTTCGCTGCCGATGTAAGGAACCACGTTGTCCAGAATGTCCATGGACGCGACGCCCGGATATCCGGCGCCGGAGACAGCCTGCATGGTGCTCACGAAAATCTGCTCAATGCCGAACCGCTCCTCGATGGGCTTGAGCGCCATCACCAGGCCAATCGTAGAGCAGTTCGGATTGGTCACCATGTAGCCGCCGGACTCGTGGCGCGAGGGCTGCTCCTCGATCATTTCGAGGTGCTCGGCGTTCACTTCCGGAATCACCAGCGGCACATTGGGCGCCATGCGGAAGGCGCTCGAGTTCGAAAGCACCGCGCAGCCGGCGTTGGCGAATGCGGGCTCCATTTCGCGCGCAATGGCCGCGTCCACGCTGGCGAAGATAATATTCGGCGCGCCTGTGGGCTCGGCCGGCGATACCGTCATCTCGGCAATGCGCCGGGGCAGGGGAGTATCAAGCCGCCACTTGGCAGCTTCTCCATACTTCTTCCCGCTCGAGCGGTCGCTGGCCGCCAGCCAGGCGATCTCAAACCAGGGGTGGTTCTCAAGCAACTGGATGTAACGCTGGCCGACCATCCCGGTCGCGCCGAGTATTCCGATAGGTAGCTTTTGTCTCATGGCCTGTACATTTCAGTGTACAGGAGGCGCAGTTTCAGCACCCGCGCAGGCTGTGGGGCAGTTTCGCGGCTTTAAAGAATAAAGCTTTGGCCCATACGCGGTTGGCAGGTGGCGCCGCCTACTGCGGCGCCGGAACAAGATAGGAAATGCCGTCGTGCACTACGACCACCAGCCGCGGCGTCCACGCCTCCCCGTACGGCGAAACATAAACCGGCCGCGGGGGCACATACTCGTAGCCGGGCGGCGGGGGCGCGGAAATTGCCACGTAGGCCGGCTGTGGCGGATACGTGACAGCGGGCGTTCGCTCAGGCTCTGGAGCCGGCTGCGCGGGCACGGTATAGGCGCTGGGCTGCCGCCGAATCAACCCGGGAGAATCCTCCTCGATCGGCTCGCCCCTGGGGACCAAAGCGTCATCCATTAGCTTCAGCGTCAGCCGCGTCTCTGTCTTCAGCGTGGGCCGTGGGCCGCGTCGCGGCAGATTGAGCAAATCGATGGGCCAGAGAATCGGAATCGACCACTCCACCGCGTCGCGGACGGGATGGCCTTTGCCCAGAATCCTGCCCTGCCGGTCGATGTTGTAGCCGGGCACATTCACGATCCTGGCATGCAGCGGCACCACCGTGTCGGGCTCAATCACCATGTGATCGAACTCCAGTTGCATCCATCCTTTGCCCACAAAGTGCCCGGGATCCTTGTAGTCTTCAAAACGGCCCACGAGATACGTCTCGTAGGGCAGCGTGTAAAGGCCATAGCGGGACGAGTAGCCCACCTGGCACAGCACCGGATCGCCGACCTGCGCGGTCTTCGAGTTGAACTTCGGCTCCGACACCGTGCATTGAATGAGCGAGCCCGCAGGAATCAGTTGCTCGCCGGCATACGCAGGTATGGGCGCAGCCAGCACAAGACAGAAGAGAGCGAGTGAAGAGCTCTTCATGGCTGAACTCCTGGTTAGATATTCCCAGTCGGATATTCCTATTGGATGAGGCCCTCCAGCGAGGGCCGAGTGCAGCGGCTCACAGCCGCCGGCGATGGGGAAGAATTCCGATCGCGATCAGGAGAACGTGCTGCCGGAAGAATACCGGTCAGGCAAGGATCATGGAAGCTTTTTCGTGGCGTGTCAAGTGACAGTTTTACGGTGTGCAGCGACTGTCCGCAGTCATCACCCGGATCGTCTTGAGTCTTCTATATTGCTTTTCGCAACTTAGGGCAGTTTCATCGCTGCTTTACCCAGATCTTCCGTGCCCCATCCTTTTTACGGTTTCATCGTGAAAAGGGTGGGAACCACGGAAAAGGTACATCCCTGCTGGAAATGCCTCAGCTCATCGCCGCCAGCACCGCGTCGGCAAACTGGCTCGTCCCTGCCGTGCCGCCCACATCGCGTGTCAGCGTCTTGCGCTCGCGGTACACGGTTTCAAGCGCGTGATCGATGCGATCCGCCGCTGTCATTTCATCCAGGTGGCGCAGCATCAAAATCGCCGACTGCAGCAACGCCGTCGGATTGGCAACGTCCTTGCCGGCGATATCCGGCGCCGAGCCGTGCACGGCTTCAAAGATTGCGCACTCCGCGCCCAGGTTCGCTCCCGGCACCAGTCCCAGCCCGCCAACAAGTCCCGCGCACAGGTCGCTCACAATATCGCCGTAGAGATTCTCGAGCAGCAGCACGTCGTACTGGAAGGGATTCATCACCAGTTGCATGCAGGTGTTGTCGATAATGTGTTCGCCGTACTGAATATCCGGGAACTCTTCGGCCACCTTGCGCGCGCAGCGCAGAAACAGGCCGTCGGACATCTTCATGATGTTGGCCTTGTGAATGGAATGAACCTTCTTGCGCCCGTGCTTGCGCGCGTACTCGAAGGCAAAGCGGGCGATGCGCGTCGAGCCCTTCTCGGTGATCACCTTGATTGCTTCGACTACCCCCGGAACGACTTCGTGCTCCAGACCAACGTACTCGCCCTCGGTATTCTCGCGCACCACGATCAGGTCCACGCCCGGCCACTTGGTCTCTAGTCCCGGCAGATTGCGAACGGGCCGGAAGTTGGCATAGAGATCGAAGCGCTTGCGCAGCGTTACGTTGATGCTCTTGAACCCGCCGCCGACCGGCGTCGTCACCGGCCCCTTGAGCGCCACGCGATTCCGCTCGATCGATTCATACAGAGCCGCGGGAATGTACTCGCCTTGCGATTCATAGGCCTCAGCGCCTGCGGCAAACCGTTCCCATTCGAACTTCACGCCCGCGGCTTCGAGAATCCGAACAACAGCCTGCGTAACTTCCGGCCCGATGCCGTCACCGGGAACGAGCGTGATCTTGTGTGTCTTCGTTCCTGTCATACTCTGCTTTCTGCTTTTGGCATCCAGTTCAAGCTACTTCTTCGTTTTGCTATTTCGATGCCCTTCGAGCAGCCCTTCCAGCTCTTCCTTAAACTCGCGCACATCTTTGAAGTCCCGGTACACCGACGCGAAGCGGATGTACGCAACCGTGTCCAGCCCCTTCAGGTGCTCCATGATCAGCTCGCCGATCTCGCGCGTCGTGCGCTCGCGCTCCGGCGCGTCCACCAGATAGGTCTCCGTGGCGTCGACGATTTTTTCAAGCTGTCCCGACGAAACCGGCCGCTTCTCGCAGGCGCGCAGCAGGCCGCTCAGCACCTTTTGCCGGTCGAAGCGCTCGCGCCGTCCGTCCTTTTTCACCACCATGTAGGGAATCTCGTCGATGCGCTCGTACGTGGTGAAGCGCCGGTTGCAGCGCTCACACTCCCGCCGCCGCCGGATCGAGTCGGCTTCCTTGCTCTCGCGCGAATCCACCACCCGGTCCTGCCCGAATCCGCAAAAAGGACACTTCATCTATTGCCGATTCTAAGGCATACGACAACAGGGCAGGGAACTGGGCAGGAAAGATCGATGTCGGCGTACCGGTTGAAACCGCTACGCTGTCTTTCGCAAGCCGCTGTCCGCGGACGGCGCCGGCTGCGCCGATATCTCGCGCGCCTCGGGCTCGCCTGCCCGCCCGGCATGGCTCACCATTCTTGTTTCCAAATCTGCCCGATGGCGAGGCAGGCTGCCGGGATAATTCTTCTGCAGAAAATCCACCAGCCTTTCTCGAACCAGGCAGCGTAGATCCCACGCATCGCCGGAATTGCGCGCATCCATTAACGCCCGCAGTTGCAGCGTATTTTGTGAAGCATCGGAGACCTGCAGCACGCACACTTTCTTGTTCCATAACGGCGTCGATTCGCAGATCCTGCGCAACTCCGCGCGCAACGCTTCTACCGGAACCGTGTAATCGGCGTAGATATGGCAATAGCCCAACAGATCGGCGCTGGTGTGCGTCCAGTTCTCGAAGGAGTGATCGAGGAAGTACGAAAGAGGCACGACGAGTCTGCGCAAGTCCCAGATGCGCACCACCACGTACATCATTCCAATCTCTTCAATCCATCCCCATTCGCCCTCGACCACCACTGCGTCCTCCACGCGAAATGGCTGCGCAAAGGCAATCTGCACTCCGGCTATCAGGTTTGCCAGCGTGCTTTTCATTGCTATGCCCACAATCAGGCTGGCCAGCCACGCCGAAGCGAGTACGCTCATCGCAAAGCGGTTGATGGTGGGAAAAGTCATGAGCGCGAGAGACAGCGCCACCAACGCCACGAGCGTGATGCCAATGCGGTGGAGTATTTGGAACTGGGTTTGAATCCGCCGCGCCGTAAGATTGTCGGCCACATCGATCCGGTAGCGGCCGCTGATCATGTCGGAGACAACCGCAATGAACAGAACCGCCAGCCACGCGCAGGCCGCAATCAATCCCAGCCCGGCGATGTGCATTAGGGCCATCATCAGTGCGTGCGGCAGCGGAAGGACGGGCAGGATGATGAGAGCGGTGAGAATCGGGAAAATCCAACTGGATGGTCCCTGGCCATGCCTCACCAGCGACTGGCCCAGCACCGAGCCACTGCGGCGCGTCGATTTACGCAACAACCAGAAGACTATGGCGCGGACGAGAAGAGCTCCGACGATTGCCGCTGCCAGTATGCCGCCCGACCAGGCGAACTGGCGCCAGTGCTGCTCGATAAATTGAAGAATACCGGCTCCTCCTCTCTATCGCACTGTTTCGGATGCAGAACCGGCGAACTGTTGTTTTCTCGCCGCCCCGGGGCTTTGGCCCAGAAACAACAACGGCCGGGTGCCCCATCCTAAGCGCGCTTTTTGCGCTTAGGGTGGGAGAGTACGAACCTCATCCCAGCAGCGTTCACCGGTTCTTCCCGTCAATCCCTCCGATGTCCGAAAAATCTCACAAATTATTGATTATAAAAGTCTTATAAAATAGCCCAACCTTGCCGGGAATTTCCTTCGATCGGAATATCCTGACCCTGTAGTCGAAATCCCAAGAAAATCGAACAGCACGACTCCGAATCCCTCGGACCCTGGTTTACCGAAAATCGCTGAATTTTAGGACCAGTAGACCCTAAGTATCTGAAAAACAAGAACAAAGCCCGGCAGTCCACCATCTATCCTGCTGAAAACAATAGACCTCGGGACTTTTGGCAGGGGGCGGGGGATCGAAGTGGGGGGGCCTGCGTCTTGGCCGGAGCCGCCAAAGAGTTTTAAGACCGCCTGTGCCGGTCGCCACCCATCACGCCAACGCTCGAACTGCTTGAAAAGGAGAACCTGCTATGTCCACCGTCAAAACCTGCCGCCACATTATGCCCACTGGCCGCACCTGCAAGTCGCCCGCCATGCGCGGCGGTGCCTACTGCTACTATCACGGCCCGCAAAAGTCTCCGCGACGCTTCTCCAAACCCGCAGAGTCTGAACTTGAAATTGGGCAGATCGTCGAACCCGCTGACATCCCTCCCATCGCCGAGCAGATCCTCCGCGCTCTGGCTTCCAATCAAATTTCCAGGGGCAAGGCAGCCATCATGTTTCAGGGCCTGCAAACCATCCTGGCCAGCTATCGTATTCCCCCTCCCGACTCGTTCGACCCCTCAATTGATTTCGACCCCAACCTTGCCCCCAACTTCTCCCCCGGCATCGATACACGCTTACAGCGGTGAGTCGATTATTTGCTTCCGTTGCTTGTGAGCTGGAAAGGTGACCGTGGCCCAGAGAAGCGCCGCGCAGTGCCAAACGCAACAACGGCCCGCAAACTCTCGTTTGTGGGCCGCTGCCGGTGATCTGTTGGGATTGGACCGAAGCCTTCGCGCTTTCAGGCGAATGCCAGAGCCACTGCGGAGATTCCTCCGCTAGGCCGATCTTCAATTATTGCTCTGAGCCGCAGGCGCAAGGGCCTCAGGCCTCAGTCACCTCACGTAAATTACTGCTTGAGTCTTTTTTCATCGGCTGGATCATCCTCCTTTCCCGTGTAAGCTCAACCTACGCCCGTCACCCGAAGGCGTCAAGCAGACCGGCGAAAAGCCTGCCGCATAAGCTGGCGCAAACCAATCCACCTCGCCCGCGCGACTGTAGCTTTTTTCGTTGCGTCTCACATTACGATGCGCGTATACTCCGGCAATCCCGACGGAGGTGTGTACATGGCAAAGATTAATCTTGGACGTGTGATCCTCGGCGGTATTGTTGCGGGGATTGTGGCCGACATCCTCGACTATTTTGTCGATGGATTATGGCTTGCGCCGCGCTGGGCCGATGGGCTGAAAAGACTCAACCATCCCGCGGCGTTTTCGCTCAACGCGATCGTCTGGTTTCAGATACTCGGCATTGTCTGCGGCATTGTCAGCATCTGGCTCTATGCCGCCATGCGGCCGCGCTTTGGACCTGGAGTCAAAACCGCCGTGTACACCGGTGTTGCTGTCTGGGTGCTCACCGCGCTGCTGCCAAACATCGGATTCATGTATGTGACTGGCCTTTTCGGACGCCGCCTCACTCTCTACACCACGTTCGGCGCGCTGGTCGAAATTGTTGTGGG
Organism: Acidobacteriaceae bacterium; assembly: GCA_030050035.1. Classification (GTDB taxonomy): domain Bacteria; phylum Acidobacteriota; class Terriglobia; order Terriglobales; family Acidobacteriaceae; genus Telmatobacter. The sequence goes on from JASIJW010000088.1 coordinate 6,925, forward strand.
AACCATCGTCGGCGCTGCGCTCTATAAGGAAGCAGAAGCTGCGGCAGGAAAGCCGGTTGCTGCCGAAAAGCCCCGCGAAGCTGTGCGCGCTTAACGGCTTCGGACAGAAAATCCTGCATGATCGGGCATCGGGACGCGTCCGCGCGCATCCCGGTGTCCGGAGGAAATCCCTATCCAGCAATTCTCGATCTGCAATCGCTGTCTCGCACCTGTTAGCACGGGTCGAGCACCATTCACCTCGGGCGTATCTGAAGGCGCGGGAGCAATTCCCGCGCTGCTATGCAAACGCCAGGTTCAGATTGTCGATCGCCTCATCAATCTCCGAAGTATTCTTGTAGCCCACAGTCACGGAGTCAACGCCCGCGTTGCGGAAGGCGAAGCGCATCGCCTTTTGCCGATCTTCGTGGTTGAAGCGGCCCTCGCCGATCAGCTTCATGCTGACCACGCCCATGCCGTGCGCCTTCGCCTGCCTCACGTGCGCCACCACCTCCGGCACGTTGCCCGGCTCGCCGCTGTCAGGCACCTCGGCATCCATAACCGCGCCCTTGTGGTTCATCCGGATCATCGCGATGTCGAGCCACTGCGTATCGGGAACGCGCCGCAGCGCCGGCAAGCCGTGGACCGAAGCGCCGTGGCTGACGATCATCTGCCGGTGCTCGGCCTCCAGGATCGCATCCTGCCAGCGCATAGAATCGGTCGGCCAGTTGGCCTCGTGCTGCCAGTGCAGCAGCATGATGTCAAAGTAATCCGTGTTCGAATTGCGGCGCAGCTCGTCGAGCCTCTTCATCGGGTCGCCATACGAATCCGTCGTCACCTTCGACATCAGCCGGTAGCTGTCGCGCGGCAGGCCTTTCAACGCTGTCCCAAGCATCTGCTGCGACTCGCCGTAGGACTCGGCCGTCTCGAAAAACCGGACGCCGCGGTCATAGGCGTAGCGAACCAGCCGCGTAAAGCCGTCCTGTCCCAGCTCCTGTTGCACTCTGCCGTTGAAGCTGCCAGTGCCAAAGGCCAGCCGCGTGACCTTCACCTTCGACTTGCCCAGCACCACCCAGTCCGTGGCCGCCTCACGCTCGGCATGCAGCGCACCCACGCTTGCGAGCGCACCCGCTGCGACGCTCGCTTTAAGAAAATTCCGTCGGGAACAGGCTTTCATGGCAAACCTCCATTGGCGCCCGCCAATTGCCCGCAATGGTAACACAATGGCAGGGATTAAGGACCAAGGGAACAAGAAAACAGAGCCCCTAGATAAGCTGATCCGAGCAAGAACGAGCCGCGCGCCACGAACTACGATCCAACAGCGAGAGATCGCCTTCTCGGTCCCTTGTTCCCTTGCTCCCTCGTTCCCTGCTTCTACCAGCTATGCAGCCACTCCTCATCGCGCCCAATGCGCACCTTCGTCTGGAACAGCTCGCTCAGCCGCGTTTCCGTGAGCAGTTCCTCGCGCGGGCCGTCGGCCTCAATACGCCCGTCCCGCATCAGGATGACGCGTTCGATCTCCGGCAGAATATCGCCTAGATGATGCGTTACCAGCACCAGCCCGGTGCCCTCCTGCGCCAGCCGCCGCAGCGTCTCGCGTAGCTCGCGCTGCGCTGCCAGGTCGAGCGCGTTTGAGGGCTCGTCAAGCAGCAGTTGGTCGGGCCGATGCACCAGCGCGCGCGCAATCATAATGCGCCGCTTTTCCCCGGCCGACATGGTGCCGACGAACTGCTCTGCGAGCCGCGTCGCTTCCATACGTTTGAGAGCCTCCCAGGCGCGCTCGCGCATCTCTTCGGTCACGTGCAGGTTCGGCCACAGCGTGGATGCGGAAAAGAATCCCGCAACCACGGCATCCAGGCCCGTCGTGACTGCGGTGCGCTCGCCAGGCAGCTCCGTGCCCACAACGCCAAAGTGCCGCCTCAGCTCCGTCAGGTCCCATCGCTCACGTCCGAAGATGCGCACTTGCATTCCGGTCTGAACGATTGGGTAAATTTGGCAGGTCATCGTCAGAATGAGCGTCGATTTCCCGCAGCCATTCGGTCCCAGAATCGCCACGTGCTCGCCGGTACGGATGCTCAGGTTCACATCGTGCAGCACCACGTTGTCGCCGCGGGCCACATTCACAGAGCGCAGATCGAGAAATTCGTGAGTCGAGTTCACAGTTCCCAGTTCGTAGTCCAGAGTTCGTAGTTTCGAGCGGTCTATGCACTATGTACGGTCCACTGCTAGATTAAATGCGTCTACCTCATGAGCGATCTTTCACCATTCCTCATTCCCCGCGGATTCCGCTTCGCAGCAACCAAGGCCGGCGTCAAGGCCAGCGGCCGCGCGGATTTCGCCGTCATCGTGGCCGATGCGCCTGCCAGCGCCGCCGCAGCTTTCACCTCGAACCGCGTCACCGCCGCGCCACTGATCGTCGACAAGGAGCACCTGCGCGCCACGGGCGGCAAAGTGCGCGTTGTCGCCATCAATGCCGGCAATGCCAACTGCGCGGCTGGTCAGGCAGGCCTCAACGCCGCTCGCGCTACCTGCGCCGCTGCGGCAAAGCAGTTCGGCTGCAAGCCTGAGGAAGTGTTTCCCTCATCTACCGGCGTCATCGGAGTGCCTCTGCCCGCGGAAAAGCTCATCGCCGCCATGCCGCAGATAGCCGCGCACCTTGCCGGCAAGTCCGACCGCTTCATGGAAGCTGCACAAGCCGTCCTCACCACCGACACAGTTGAGAAGACCGCCTTCGCGCGCCTCGATATGCCAGCCGCAGGCGCCGTGCCAGCCGCAAGCGGCGCCGCATCGCAGCCAGGCGAAATTCGCATCGCCGCTTTCGGCAAAGGCGCCGGCATGATTCACCCGCAGCTTGTGCCGCACGCAACCATGCTGGTCTATGTCATGACGGACGCGGCCATCGAGCCCGCAGACCTGCAGCGCTATCTTTTTGAATCCGTCGACCTCAGCTTCAACCGCATCTCCGTGGACGGCGATACCTCAACCAATGACACCGTGCTGCTGCTGGCCTCGGGCGCAAGCGGAATCAAGATCGGCGCAGGCGACGCAGCCTTTGCCGCTGCGCTCCAACAGGTCTGTACTTCGCTCGCCAAGCAGATCGTCGCCGACGGCGAGGGCATCACGCACGTAGTCGAGTTGCGTATTAGCGGCGCAGCCAATGATGCCGACGCTCTGCGCGTGGCGAAAGCCATCGCGCATTCTCCGCTAGTAAAAACAGCGTGGGCTGGCTGCGATCCCAACTGGGGCCGCCTGGCTGCTGCAATCGGCTACTCCGGCGCGCAGATCGATCCGGCGCTCTTCGAAATATCCTTCGGTACGCTTCCTATCTGCCGCAAGGGCGGCCGCGCGCCTGAGTTCGACGAAGCTGCCGCGCACAAGTATCTCGCGCAATCGGAATTCTCCATCACGATCGATCTGCACCAGGGCGAGGGCTCGTGTGTCTTCTGGACCACCGACCTTACCGCGCAATATGTTCACATCAATGCGGATTACTCCACCTAAGCTTCAATTACCTGAGCCGCAATCGTAGCCGCTCGGGCCGTCGCGCTTCATGCGAGAAGCGATGAGGCAACCGCGCCAATTTACAATCGAACTCAGCCACATCCCGATTACCACCCGCATGCCAACCCGAAGCAAAAAAGAAAAAGATAGCCACAGCTTTTCGCTCATCTCGCAGCGCAGGCTGCTTGAGCTTTACGCAGGCCTCGTGCGCTGCCGGACGTTAGAGCAGCAGCTTGCCTCAGGCGCTGCGGGCCGCCGCATCCGCACCGGGCAAGGCGCCGCAGCACCGGCTGTTGCGCTTGTCACCGCACTGCGCGTTGGCGATGCCATCGCCACATCGCCCAGCGATTTTCTGCCGGATTTTGTTCGCCGCCAGCGCAAGCTCCAGCCATTCCTTGCCGGTCTCATGAGCGCCGAGCCGCGTCCAGCGTTCACCGCACAGCTCATGTCGGCTCTCGCCGCCGCGCGCGAGCATCGGCGCAGCAATTCGGGAAATATATCCATCGTTTTTGCCGACGGCGCGCAGGGCGCCGGTGCTGCCTGGCGCAATGCCCTCGCCGCTGCCGCGCGCGAGCGTCTGCCTATTCTCTTTGTCAACCGGAACCAGCCTCCTGCTACCGGCAAAGAAACGTATGCGAGCCTCGGCTTCCCAGCTATCAATGCTGATTGCGACGATGTGGTCGCCCTCTATCGCGTCGCTTCCGAAGCCATGGCCCATGCCCGCCGCGGCAACGGCGCTACGCTCATCCGCTGTATCGAGTGGCCCGCATCGCTTGTCCAGGACGGCGCTGTGAGCGACCCAGTTGTCAACATGGAGCGGTATCTAGCCGCAGCCGGCATTTCAACCTTCCGCACCCGCGCGGCAGCCACCGCGCAGCTTCGCCGAAATATTGACGCAGCGCTCGCTTCATCGGGCCGAACACAGCGCCGGGACCAATAAGCGCCAGTGTTAGAGTGAAGGGTGTATGTACAACCCCAGACGCAAGACCCAGGCTGCCGCGCAGCGCGCCGCGGCAGTAAGGGCCGGAGTCTTGTTCTTCGCTGCATCTATATTTGCAATGCAACCCGCCGCGGCGCAGACTGGCGCCAGCCGTCCCGTCTCTGTCTGCCAGCCCGCGGTGCTTGGTTCGCCCTTCATTCCCGTCGATAGCTGGATTTATCCAGCCATCTGGCGCCTCTATGGCATGGGCTATGTCGACGACGTGTTCCTGGGGCTGCGTCCCTGGACGCGCGCAAGTGTCGCCCACATGCTGGAACAGGCCGGACCGCGTATCGATGATGCTGATGCAGACGGCGCTGCCACGGCCGGCCAGGCGAGAGAAATCTACGACGCTATCAACGACCAGCTGTTTCCCGACATCAGCGGCCCGTGCCGGGCGGCCGAAGGCGGCGTGCGCCTGGAGTCGACGTACTCGTTGCTCCGCCCCATCAGCGGCACGCCACTGCATGACAGCTACCATCTTGGGTCGAGCATCATCAACGACTACGGCCGTCCCTTCGAGAGTGGATTCAACAATTACACGGGCACCAGCGGCTACGCCACCGCTGGCCGGTTTGCGCTGTATGTGCGCGGCGAATTTCAGGGTGCGCCCTCTGCGGCCGGTTACTCGCTGGCCTTGGGGCAAACACTCTCAAGCATCGACCAGACGATTTTTCTCAATCCCGCAACAGGCACACCCTTCCCGCAGGCCACCATTCCACTCGGCCCCATCCCAACAGTTACGCAGGGCCGGTTTCTTGAGGCATATGTTTCTGGGCAGGTTCTTAACCACGTCATCTCCTTCGGCAAGCAGGACGAGTGGCTGAGCCCCGACCAGGGAGGCGCCATGGCCTGGTCTAATAACGCCCAGAACATCTACTCCTTTAACATCAATCGCATCGAACCGCTCAACATACCACTGCTTTCGCGCATCACGGGACCGTTCCGCTACGAATTCCTCATCGGCACGCTGCGCGGCCACACGCTGATACCCAATCCGCTCTATCACAACAATCCGGCGGCGCAAAGCAATGTCAACACCCCCGGCGATCCATGGGTGCACATGGAGAAGCTCAGCTTTCGCCCCACGCAGAATCTTGAATTCGGCTTTGAGCGCACCGTGCTCTTTGGCGGCGAGGGACACTCGCCAGTCACCCTGCACACTTTCCTCAAGAGCTTTTTCAGCACGCAGAACGTCACCGCTGTAGTGAAGAACAGCAGCGACGATCCCGGCGCGCGCTTCGGCGCCTTCGATTTTTCCTATCGCCTGCCGTTCGTGCGCAACTGGCTCACCCTCTACACCGACTCCGAAGCGCACGACGACGTGTCGCCCATCTCCGCTCCGCGCCGCGCCGCCATTCGCCCCGGCCTCTACCTTTCGCATGTTCCGGGCCTTCCACGGCTCGATCTGCGCGTTGAAGCCGCGTCTACTGATCCTCCTACCTCGCGCAGCAACAGGGGCCTCTTCATGTACTGGGAGGGAATCGAAAAGCAGGGCTACACCAACCAGGGCCAGCTATTCGGCGACTGGATCGGCCGCGAAGACAAAGGCGGCCAGGCCTGGGCCACGTGGCACCTGAGCGGCAATGAGTGGCTGCAGGTGAGCGCGCGCAACCAGAAAGCCGCCAAGGATTTCATCCCTGGCGGTACAACACTCAATGAGATCGATTTCCAGGCCGTCAAGCGGCTTAAGCGCGACCTGGAGCTGAACGCCAGCTTCGGCTACCAGCAGTGGAGGGCCCCGGTTTATCTTCCCGGAACGCAGACCGTTACAATCACTAACGTCCAGCTCACTTGGTACCCCGAGCGGAAGGTAACCTTCTAACTGGCGCGCCCTCCGGACCTACTCTATTGGGGTAATTGGACTATCGGGGTAACCGGACTATTGGGGTAACCGGACTAACACCATCGTTGCGTTTACGCAGGCCTTGTTAGAGGTCTATCTTTTGGGGTCATGGCCACCGTAAACTACTACGAATTTCTTCAGATTAGCCCGCACGCCGAGCCGGAGACGATCCACCGCGTCTACCGTTTTTTGGCCACGCGCTATCATCCGGACAATCCGCGAAGCGGAGATGTCGAGAAGTTTCGTCTTCTTACGGAGGCGTTCGAGACGCTGTCCTCTCCCAGAGGGCGCGCAGAATACGATGCTGCTTTCAGGAATCACGCCAAAGGAGACGTTCCGCTTTCTTCCAGCGTCGATTTCATGGATGATCTGGAAGGCGAATTGAATCGCCGCCTGGCTGTGCTCGCCATGCTTTATATCCGGCGCCGCTCATCTGCAGCCAAACCGGAGGTATCGCTGATGGAGGTCGAAACGCGGATGGGCTTTCCTCGCGATTACCTTGAATTTACTGTCTGGTACCTGCAGCGGAAAGGCTTCATCACGCGGGCAGACAATTCCGACTTCACTTTGACTGCCGACGGCGTGGATTTTGTGGAGTCGCAGCGCTCGCGAATTCCGTTACTCAACCATCTGCTGACCAACGGCGCTCCTGCTTTCAAGGCCGGTTGAGAAATCAATCGCGGCTCAGGTCTGCTTCGCCCGTGGGTGCGTGCGGTCGTATACCTCGACCAGCTGCGCGGTCGTAAGCTGCGTGTAGCGCTGCGTGGTCGACAGCCGCTCGTGGCCCAGCAGCTCCTGAATGGCGCGCAGATCGGCGCCCTCTTCCAGCAGATGCGTGCCGAAGGCATGACGCAGCGTGTGCGGGTGCACATCGGCCGGCAGCCCGCGCAGAATCGCGATCCGTTTCACAATACGTCCCACGCTGCGCGTCGTCAGCCGCGCATGGCCAGTGCTGGTCAGTCCGCGCAGCCGCAGGTTCACGAATAGCGCCGGCGATTCCGCAGCTTTGCCGGCCGCGCCCAGTCGCGCTGCACGCTCCGTCAGGTACTGGCGCAGCGCTTGCGCCGCAGCGTCGCCCAGCGGGACGTATCGCTGCTTCTGCCCCTTGCCGCGCACCAAGATTGCCTCGTTGCTCCAGTGGATGTCATCGAGATTCAGCCCCGTCAACTCGGCATTGCGGATTCCACAGCCGTAGAGCAGTTCGAGAATCGCGCGATCGCGCGCTGTCCAACTTGCCGCGTCATCGCGTACCGAATCCACCACGCGGTTCATCTGCTCGATCGACGGCACGCGCGGCAGATGCTTGGGCAGCCGCGGTGTAGCAACCAGCGAGGCAGCATTCTGCTCGATGCGCCCGGTTCGGGCCAGCCACTTGAACCAGCTCCGAATGGCGGCCAGCGCCCGTGCCGCCGAAGCTTTCGACAGTCCACGCTCGTAGAGCGACCCGAGGTAGGCGCGAATCTGGGTGTGCTCAATGTGCTCGACGCCGTGCTCAACGCGCCAGCCGTCTTCCCCTGTGCCGCCGTGCTCCCGCATCCATGCGGCAAATCCCTCCAGCTCGCGCCGGTAGGCACGCAGCGTATGCGCCGAGGCCCCGCGCTCGTTTTCGAGGACGCGCAAATACTCTGCGGCCAGCTCCGCCGGCGCGGGCGCGGCAGCTTCCAAGGCAGGCGGCGTGCTCATGCGGTGCCTTTCGCTGAAGTCGGCTGCGCGCTACCGGCGTTCTCAGCCGGTTTGCGAGCGCCACGAGGGTGATGTTCGCGGTGCACAGATTTCAGCCTGCCCAGCGCCACATGCGTATACACCTGCGTCGTCGAAATATCCGCGTGGCCCAGCAGCGTCTGCACGCTGCGCAAATCGGCCCCGTGCTCGACCATGTGGGTGGCGCAACTGTGCCGCAGCCGGTGCGGGCTGGCTTTCAGGTTGGCCGTTTTCACCAGGTGCCACACCCACTGACGCGTCAGCGGCATGCCGCGCACCGAGAGAAACAGCCGTGACGGCTCGCGCCTTCCTTTGCCGCGCCGCGTGCTGATGCGCTCCAGGTGCGGCCTTCCTTCACGCAAATACTCCTCCAAAGCTAAAACCGCGGAGCGGCCCAGCGGCACGATTCGCTCCTTGTCGCCCTTGCCGCGCACCTGCGCCCGTCCCACATCCAGCCGCAGGTCGCTGGTCGCGAGCGCGGTAAGTTCGGAAACGCGCAACCCGCTGCCATACAGCAGCTCCAGAATCGCGCGGTCGCGCAGCGCCGCGGCCTGCGCCTGCGGATGCGCAGCGGCTGTCTGTGCCTGATCCAGCATCTCGCCAACTTCCGGCTCTGAGAGCGACTTCGGCAGCACTTTCCATGTCTTCGGCGATTCGATGTTCACCGTCGGGTCGTGATGGACCCGGCGGTCGAGCAGCAGCCACTTATAAAAGCCGCGCAGGCAGCTCAGCTTGCGCGCAATGGACCGCGCATCAATGCCGTGCTCGCGCAAATGTTCAAGGAACGCGGCCACATCCTGCTGCAGTGCCGCGAGCAGTATCCCGTTCCGTCCCTCAAGGAACTCGGCAAACGTCCGCAGATCGCTGACGTACGCTTCGCAGGTCAGCGGCCGCAGTCCCTTCTCCACGCGAAGATACTGTTGATAATCTCCAATCAACCGCGAGTTGTTCTGCGCAGAGTTGATCAGCGTAAAATTGCGCGCATTCTCCACAATCCCGATTATCCGCGCAGCTCAGGTGCTCCGGCGGCGAGGGCGCCGTTTACCGAATCAACCTCATTACGGAATCAACTTCATCACCTGAACCGCGCGTATTCGTTCCTTCCGCCGCGGCTTTGAAGGGTGCAAAATCCTCAACGATCGACGAAAATAGAATGGGATGAGCTTATCGGAAACGGCAAAAGTCTTGACTTCAGCACAACCTGCAGCGCAACAGTGGAGCGCGGTCGAGTTCGAGCAGCGGGTGCTCGAAGCGGTGAATATCGATACCCAGCCGAAAGTCGCCGTCTTCGACTGCGATGGAACCCTCTGGAGCGGCGACGCCGGCTTCGGATTCATGGAGTGGTCCATCGAGGAGGGCATTGTCTCGCGCTCCTCGGCCGACTGGATCGACAACCGCCATCGCGCCTACCGCGCCGGCAAGGTGAGCGAAGAGGCCATCTGCGGCGAAATGGTGCAGATCTACGCCGGCCTGCGCGAAGAGGAGCTGCGATCGGCCGCCGCTCGGTATTTTGAGAGCACCGTCAGAGCCCGCATCTTTCCTGAGCTTAAGTCGCTCATCGCGGCACTGGAGAAACGAGGCGCCCAGCTTTGGGCCGTCAGCTCCACCAACCGCTGGGTCGT
>JASIJW010000694.1:0-5680 GCA_030050035.1 Acidobacteriaceae bacterium
GCCCGGTTTGCGTAGATTGCGGTGAGCTTAGGCAACAGCTCTCCGTGCGTAACATCCGTGTCGTTGATCTTGTAAGCCGGACTCTGCCCGGCCCGTCCCAGGACCTGAACGACAATCGTACGTTCCGGGGGCGGTGCTGTCTTGGCCTTTGGAGGTTGAGGAACGAGTGCCTCCAGACCCTTTGGTGTCACTGGCACAATCACCATGAAGATGATCAGCAAAACGAGGAGAATATCGATCATCGGCGTGACATTAATGTCTGCCATGTTCCCACCGGAACTGCCCGTCGACATTGCCATCGCAGAAGCCCTCTCCTCGTGCTCCTAAAGAACCCTTCAGCGCCGGATTACTGACCCTGCTGAATCTTCGGCGTCATCAGGCCGATGTGATCCACATTGGCCGCCCTGCCGATGTCGATGACGTCGGCGATGTACTGGAAGTTCACATCGTCATCGCCCTTGACGAACATCACGCGCTCGGCGCGGTTGGCGTAGATCGCGGTCAGCTTAGGCAGCAGATCAGTGTAGGCCACATCGTCCTGGTTGATCTTGTAAGTCGGCGCAGCGCCGGGGCGGTAGATCACCTGCACGACGATGGTGCGGTCGTTCGGCTGCTGCTGCTGCGGATTCTTGGGGGGCTGGGGCACCAGGGCGTCCAAGCCCTTGGGCGTAACCGGCACGATGACCATAAAGATGATCAACAGCACCAGCAGAATGTCGATCATCGGCGTCACATTGATCTCGGCCATGCTGCCGCCGCCGCCGCCCGTTGTCATTGCCATGACTTAAACTCCTCGTTTGAACTTTCGCGGGGGCTAAGACCCCCGATTTACCTGCCTGGTCCGCGATGCGATCCCGCTGCGCGGGAGCGGAGGCTACTCGCCGCCGGCCAGGTTGCCTTCCTTCTTCTGGGTCAGCAGGCCGATCTCTTCGACGCCCGCGGTGCGAACATCGTCGATGGCGTCTTCAACGGCGCGATACTGCGCGCGCGCATCGGCGCGGACGTAAATGGTCTTGTCGGTCTTGTCTTGCAGCTTGTCCTGCACCAGGCTGCCAAGCTGGCTGGGATCGACCTTGTTCTGGCCGAGGAACACACTGCCGTCGCGCGTGACCGCAACCACGATGGCATCGTCCTTGTCGGCATCGGGCATGCTGGTGGCGTTCTCCACCTTGGCCATGTCGATCTGGACTTTGTTCTGCAACATGGGCGTGATCACCATGAAGATGATCAGCAGCACCAGCATTACGTCCACCATGGGGGTGACGTTGATGTTGGAGTTTACTTTTTTACCTTCGTCTCGAATTGCAACTGCCATTGTGGGCTCCGAGCGGTTGAAATTGGTTCCGGACCCGCTGTTTCCGAATCCAGTCCGGCTGGAGTCTCGATCAAGTTGCGGGGCAGCGCAAACTGCCCCGCATGATTCTCGCTTCGATCCTCGTATGAGCCGGTTCTACATCAACAAAGGCCGCCTAGCGCTTAGCGCTGGTGGCTCTGCTTGATGAAGTAGTCGATCAGCTCGCTCGAGGAGTTATCCATCTCCACGTCGAAGGCCTCGACACGGCCGGTGAAGTAGTTGAACGCCATGACGGCGGGGATGGCCACCAGCAGTCCGAAGGCAGTGGTTACCAGCGCCTCAGAGATACCGCCGGCGACGGCGCCGATGCCCGAGGTCTTCTGCGTGGCGATCTGGTTAAATGCGTTGAGAATGCCGACCACGGTGCCGAACAGGCCGACGAACGGGGCGGTTGCGCCGATGGTGGCGAGAACGCCCAGACCCCTCTTCAGCTTGGCGTGGACGATGGCCTCGGCGCGCTCCAGGGCGCGGCCCGAGCTCTCGATGGTCTCCTCAGTGGGCGAACCCTGCGAAGCGCGGAACTCCTGCAGGCCGGCGGTCACCACCTCGGCCAGATGCGACTTCTTGTTGCGGTCGGCAATCTTGATGGCTTCTTCAAGCTTGCGGTCCTTGAGGGCGCCGGCCACCTTGGGGGCGAACTCGCGCGACTGCTTGCGGGCAGCTGAGAAATACAGGTAACGGTCGATCATGACAGCCAGCGACCAGATCGACTCCAGGAACAGCAGGATGGCAACAGCCCGGGCCAGCCATCCCATGTGGCCCCACAGGCCCATAGGGCTGAAGCTGACCGTCTGCTCGTCCTGAAGCAGGGCCAGGCTGCTGACCATATGCGAAGCAATGTGCGAAAGTTGAGCGAGAATCACTTGAATCGTTCCTCCTAAGGAGTTTGTTGGTTAAAGCGCCCGCCAAGGGCGGCGCGGTGAAAGGGACTGCCCTTGCGGGGCCGGACCCGGCAACTGCAAAGGCCTTCTGCCTAGACGCTACAGAAGGCCAAAGGGTTTGTTTACCCGCCGAGGGTGAAAATCACGTTAATGGTCGTTTCCACCTCAACCGGCTCGTTATTGAGCAGATATGGCTTGTAACGCCACTGCCTGACGGCGTCCAGGGCGGCTTCCTGCAACATGGCGGGGCCGCTGAGGACGCGGAGGTTTTCGATCTGGCCGCTCTTGGAGATATTGGCCTGGAGCACCACGGTGCCCGAAACACGGGCCGCCTTGGCGATCGGCGGGTACATCGGAGTCACCTTGGAGATCAGCATGCCGACGGCCACGCCGGCCGAAATGTTGACCTTCTTGGGAGGAGCCTGCTTGACCTGGGGCGCGCTACCGCTGCCGAAGATGCCGCCCATCACGCCGCCCGAGCCGCCCATGCCTTCCATGCCGGCCACGCCAAAGCTCGACGGAGGCGCTTCCTTCTCCTGCACCATCTGGATGTTTTTGGGAATGCGGGTAGGCGCCGTGAGCTGGTTATTCATCATCTCCGACTGCACGTGCACGATATGCACCTCTGGTGGCGGAGGCGGTGGTGGCGGCGGCGGTGGTGGCGGCGGCGCAAAGAGCAGCGTTTCCATGGCGGCCTTAGGCAACGCCTCGGGGTAGATCAGCGGAATCAAGATCAGCAGCAGCAGGATGGAGCCATTGATGGCGAAAGTGAACCACATCCAGCGGCCGCTCTTGGTAGCCTTTCTGATCTTGCCCGAGGATTCAAATGTGGAGTCTTCAAACATGAGCCAGCCTCGAATTCGGGTGGTTTGAATACCTTAATTTAGACACCGCGCGCACTCAGAATGTTCCCGCAGTGGCAAAACTACAACAAGAAGTGAAATCACATTATCAGAGCCGTGTATCAACTGCCAAGGAGCCGGAATAAACCTTTCGAAACACGGGCCAATGGGCAAAAGCACCGTTGAGTTTCTTGCGCACCTGCGGTGATCTTGTCATGGCAATTTCTGTAACGACGACGGGGGCCGAACAGACATTTCCCTGAAGCCATTTACCTTAGATGAAATCCGCGCAATCAGCCGGGTTCCTGCGGCCGGTGAGCGAACGCACCGCCCAGCTGCTGGAACCCTGCATGATGCTACGATCGGGGGCCTGCCGAAAAACCGGTCGAGAAAATAGCGAAAAACCGGACTAAAAAACGATATCAGGAATTTATTGGTTCTTTAAGTTTTATTGTGTCCGATTTTTATTGTTTCTATGACCTGCTGCGCCTTGCGGCCGGCAAAGCTACTGCCCGGCCTTTTTTCGACCGCGACTCCTGATATGCGACAAGCATGGGAGCTGCGACCGCAATGGACGAGTACGTCCCTATTAGAATACCGACGACGAGCGCAAATGAAAAGCCCCTCAATACCTGGCCGCCGAAGATATAAAGCGAGAGTACGGTAAGGAAGGTAAGGCCGGAGGTGAGCACGGTCCGGCTCAGCGTCTGGTTGATGCTGCGGTTAACCAGGTCGGGCAGCGGCTCGCGGCGGCTGATGCGCAGGTTCTCGCGGATGCGGTCGAAGACGACGATAGTGTCGTTCATCGAGTAGCCGATCAGCGTGAGGATGGCGGCGATGACGGTGAGGCTAATCTCCTGGCCGGTGAGCGCGAAGGCGCCGACGGTGATGATCGTGTCATGAAAGCAGGCAACTACCGCGGCCACGCCGTAGATGAGCTGGAATCGGAACCAGAGATAGACCAGCATGCCGATCAACGAATAGAGCGTGGCCAGCGCGGCCTGGCGCTCAAGCTGGCGGCCTACCGTGGGGCCGACGACCTGCACGCTGCGGATGGTGAACGGATTATTGTAGTGGCTCGTCAGCGCGTTTTTGATCTGCTGGCGGCCGGCGTCGAGCGTCATCTCGTTCATTTGCTCGGGCAGGCTGATCAGCACTTCACGATTGGCGGCCTCGCCGAAGGGCTGGACGCGCGCATCGTGAATGCCCACTGCATCCACGGCCTGGCGGATCTGCTTGAGATCGGGCGCATTCTGGAACTGCACCTCCACCTGCGTGCCGCCGCGGAAATCCACGCTGAGAGGCACCGGGCTATGCAGGCCTTCAACGGTGTGCACCCAGTTATAGGCCATCTTGGTAATGCCGGCAACGCTGAAGATCAGCGAGAACGCGAGGAAGTACCACTTTTTCCCCAGCCAATTGATCCGTGGGTTATGAAAGAATTCCACTGCTTGTCTTCCCTTCCTGGAAGGCCGGGGGCTTAAAGCCCCCTATTCGTTTTTGGGCCGACCTTGCGGCACGGCTGAAACCGTGCCCTTTCAAAAACTTGCTTCCCTGGTTACTTGTTCCCTTGCCCCGTTGGTCCCTAGCTCATTGCTTTTAGATCGAGACCATCTCTCCCGGCTTGAGCTTGTTCAGGTGCCCCTCGAAGATTACGCGCGAGACGTAGACCGCGGTGAACAGGTTGGCCAGCAGACCGAAGGTCAGCGTTGTGGCAAAACCCTTCACCGGGCCGGTACCGAACAGGAACAGAATCGCCGCTGAAACGATGGTGGTCACGTGCGTATCGACGATGGTGATCCACGCATGGGCAAAGCCCTGATCGACGGCCGCGGCGGCCGATTTGCCGGCGCGAATTTCTTCACGGATGCGCTCGAAGATCAGAACGTTCGAGTCCACGCCCATACCAATCGTAAGAATGACGCCGGCGATGCCGGGCAGCGTAAGCGTGGCGTGCGAAAAGCCCATGAACCCGAGCAGGATGACGAGGTTCAGAAACAGGGCCAGGTCGGCGTTGACGCCCGAGCCGCGGTAGTAGATCAGCATGAAGATCCACACCAGCAGCACGCCGGAAACGGCAGCTGTGACGCCTTCACGAATCGAATCGGCGCCCAGCGATGCGCCTACTGTTTGCTGCTGGAGATAAACGAGCGAGGCCGGCAGAGCGCCGGTGCGCAGCAGCTTGGACAGATCCATCACCTCTTCCTGCGAGAAGGTGCCTCTGATCATGCCGCTGTCGCGGATGCCGCTCTCGATGTTGGCGACCTCGCGCACCCGTCCGCCCATCACCACTGCCATGCTTTTGCCCACGTTGGCGCTGGTGTAGTCCCAGAAGCGGTCGCCAGCCTCGTTGGTCAGCGTGAAGTTTACGATGCGTTGCCCGGTATTCGAGTCGACGCCCGGTTCGGCGCTTCGGAAATCGGTGCCTTCCACCACGGCCACGCGCTTGAGCACGTAGACCTTATCCCCATCGGAGCCGTTGGGCGCGCCTGAGGCGTGCACCAGCACGTTGTCCGGCGGCAGCGTTCCGCCCATCGCTTGCAGCGCCGACTGCTCGTCGGGATAGCCGTTCGGGTCGCCGTCGACGGCGTGAATCTCAAGCC
>JASIJW010000695.1:0-5052 GCA_030050035.1 Acidobacteriaceae bacterium
TCCGACGGATGAACAGCCACGCAGCGGTCGGCGCCAAATATGGCGTGCTCGCGATTGCGTCCCACCGGCGTGTCGGCGTAACAAATATTTCCGCCGGCGCGATAGCAAGGCCAGCCGCCGCGATAGTACCAGCAGCGCACATCCTGCGAGACATTGCCCCCGAGCGTTCCCTGGTTGCGGATCTGCGGCGAGGCAACTACTGAAACCGCATCGGAGAGCACCGAATAGTTCTTTTGGATCTCCGGATGATTGGCGATCTCAGTGAGCGTCGTCATGGCGCCGATTTCCACACCGTCGCCGCCCACGCGCACGCCGCGCAGCTCATCGATCCCGCTCAGGTCCACCACCACCTTCGGCTTCTTGATGCGGTCCTTGAGCCAGTCGAAGCTGTCCAGGCCGCCGGCCATCACCCAGGCATCTTCGCCATTTTCCGCCAGCAGCCGCTGCGCCTCCGCGGCCGAGCCCGGTTGCAGCAAATCGAATGCCGGCATTACATCTCGTATGACTGCCATGGCTCTGTGCCCTCCTCGGTGTGGCCGTCAGATGTTAGCCATAAGGGGATGTTGCATGGGTCGTCCGGCCTCAAGCGATGCCAGAATCGTATCGGCGTTCACCGGCGCGCGCTGAAAAACTTCGTCGCCCACCGCGTCAGAGATCGCGTTGAGCACCGCAGCGCAGCCGCCGCCCACGGGCGGCTCGCCCACGCCGCGCGCACCCACCGGTGTTTCAGGGTCGGGAATATTCAGGGCGTTCCACTGCATATCCACTGGAACATCCAGAATCGTCGGCGGCTTGGTCTGGTAAAAGCGCTTCGCCACAGTGAATCCGTATTCGGGATCGAGCACCCACTTCTGCCCGATCGCATGACCAATTCCCAATGTCGACCGGCCCGTCATCTGTCCGCCCAGCGAATTCGGATGAAGCACCGTGCCCACATCGCCATAGGCGAGAAAATCTGTCAGGTAATACTTGCCGGTCTCAACATCCACTTCAACCTCGGCAAAGCTGGCTACAAACGAGTAAGTGTCCCCGTCGCGCGGAAAGCTGTCCTTAGCGGCCACAACCAACCCATGCCCGGCCAGTGCAGTCACAGATTGCTTGGTCAGCTTGTGCACATCTGCCGGCGCTTCGTGTCCGTCATAAATGCCGCCTAGCTCAATCGCCTTTTGCCCAGCCTGCGCAAAGCTCATCTGAGCACCGCCGCCCTTGCGGAATACGTGTCCTTTCGCAACGTCGTACTCCTCAGGGCTTCCGCCGTGCGTTTTCGCGGCAACTTCCTTCAGCCGCTGGCGCGCGGCCATGGCAACAGAGTGCGCCGCGCGCGTCATCGCGTGCGTCGTCTGACTGCCGCCGGAGGCGCAGGTGTACGGAAAGATACGCGAAGTGTCGCCCCACAGCACATCGCACTGCTCCCATGGCACTCCGAGAATTTCCGCGCCGGCCCGGTGCACATCGATCACCGACTCGGTGCCGAGATTGCCAATCCCGGAGTGGAAGCGCACGCGCCCCTCGGGCGTAATCACCAGCAGGCCATCAAAGCCGATCGTGCCGCCCACATAGGTGCTCAGTGAAACGCCCACTCCGCGCACCTTCGACCCCATGCGCTTAGGCTGGCGATTCACGCGCTCCGTCCACTTGAACTGCTCGGCGCCGCGATCGAGTGCCTCGCGCAGAAAACAGCTCGTCGTGTAGCTGCGCTCGCCGTCTCTTTCCGGCCCATACTTCGCCTTGCCCTCGGGGCAGTTCACGCGTCGCATGGCCACCTGATCCACGCCCAATTTGCGCGCCGCCTTCGCCAAAATCGGCTCCATCATGGCAATGCCCTGCATGCCGCCGGGAGCGCTTTGCGCGCTGCGCGTCGGCGTGTTGGTCATCACAGCGACACCGCGCAAGCGCATGGCCGGCGGCTGATAGAGCAGCGAGACAATGCGCCCGGCCGACGCTCCGTCATTATTTGCGTCGTAAGCGCCGCTGTTCGTCACCGTATACATGTCGATCGCGACAATGCGGCCGTCTTTGGCGAAGCCCGCCCTGATGCGGCCCTCGACGCTGGGTCTCGCCCGGCCGATAAAATGCTCTTCCTCGCGGCTGATGCGCATCATAACCGGAGCATTCAGCTTCTTCGACAGAATTGCGGGAACAATCATGATCACCGAGCCCGTCACCTTGCTGCCGAATCCTCCGCCCGTGTATTCGCTCACCAGCACCACATCGTCAGGGCGCATGTTCATCCAGCGCGCAATCGCGGGCACCGTCTGCGCCGTCGACTGCGTGCCGGTGTGCATATAGAGCTTGCCGTTCTGCCAGTAGGCCATCGCGGTGCGCGACTCAAGGCACTCGTGGCTCACATCCGGCGTGATAAACGTCTGATCCAGCACCAGCGCCGCCTCTTTGAAGCCCGCATCAAGGTCGCCATACGACCACTCGTCCGGCGCATGTCCCATCGGCAGCCTTCCCTGTTCGTACTCGGCAAAATCCTGCCCGGTCCACTTGAGTTCGGTGAGTTCCATACCGCTGGCGCCGCGCTCTTTCGGCCGCGTCCACACGTTACCGTCGCTGTGCGGGTTCGACCCGCCCGGCCGCAGCGTCTCCAGCGGGTCGATCGCGAATGGCAGCGGCTCCATATCGATCTTGATTTTTTCAATGGCCTCAGCGCAGGTAAGCTCATCAACCGCGGCAACCGCAATGATCGGATCGCCTTGATACCGCGGCTCGTTCGTCAGCGCGCGCTCGCCCCAGCGGTTCGCCTTGATGGTGCGGCCGTTGTCGTCGAGATAATCGGCCTGCGCGGGAATATCGTCGGCAGTGAGAACGGCCTTCACACCCGGCATCGCCAGCGCTTCGGAAGCGTCGATGCTTCGAATGCGGCCGTGTGGCATGGGGCTGAGCACCAACCGGCAAAAAAGCATGCCTTCGGCGCGAAAATCCTCGGCATATTTCGAGCGGCCGGTGACCTTCGCCAGCAGGTCCATCGTGGTGTAATTCCTGCCGATCAGGTTATAGCCCGTGCCGAATGGCCGCGCCGACTCGCCGGCAACCCTGGTTTCTTTCGTGGGAACCAGTTCCGACATGGCTATGTCCTCCTCTCCGAATTCACGGGCACAGCGTTTCTCATGTACTCAGCGCCGCGCATCATCGAATCGAGTATCTTGTTGTAATCCTGGCAGCGGCACAGATTCCCGGAAATCCCATGCGCCAGTTGCACCCGCGTCGGGCTCGGATTCTGCTTGAGAAAGCCGACGGCGGACATGATGAAGCCCGACATGCAGAAGGCGCACTGGAATCCCTGCTGATCGACCACCGCCTGCTGTACCGGGTGAAGCTTGCCATCGACCGAAGCAAGCCCCTCGATTGTCGTCACCCTTTTGTTGCGCACGGTATGCGTCAGCACGGAGCAACTGTAGTGCGGCACATCATCGAGCAGCACCGTACAGGCTCCGCACTCGGCGCGGTCGCAGCCAAGCTTCGTTCCCGTCAGGCCCAGTTTGTAGCGCAGCGTCCAGGCCAGTGTCTCCTGCTTCATGGCCTCCACGCGGCGCGGCTTGCCGTTTACGTTGATGGTGATGAGTCGCTCGCCGGGATTGGCTGAGGCGTGGCGGCCGCCCGGCGCGAGCAAACGGTAGCTGGCCGCGCTCACGACCGCGCCGCCTGCGATTACTCCCAGGATGAATTTGCGCCGGGTAATATTGCTGCTTGCGCTTGACGTGGGATTTTCTATATCCGACATGACGTCCATCCTCCGGATCTGGGTGCGTTCAAAGCCGGTAAAAAAAGCGACCAGATTTTTAGTCCCGGAATGGTTGCAAATTTACAAAGTCTTACCGGACAGATCGCCTGGTGGCCTGGGGAGTGCAATTGCTGCCGATATAGTATTCCTAGCGTGCGCGATTGTGAAGCGGGACTTTTTCAGATGCCGGTGCGGTCGAAGAACAAGCTCTTTGCCTGCAAGCGGAAGACCGCTCACACATTCCCCCTCATCGACTGCCATCCCGCAGGATTCTGAAACTAATTACCCCCTCTCATCGTCGCTTGAGCAGCAGTACCCGACATCCGTGCTGCGCGGCTGCGTGCATCCCTGCGCAGGCACGGTGATACGATTCAGCAGACGCGAATAACCGCCTCGCCTAACTGTGTTTGAAAGGAAGAAACGGATGAAGCGATGGCTTTCTGCTCTCGGCGTCCTGGCTCTGGCCGCTCCCCTGGCCATTGCCCAGGCCACTGCCTGGAATATTGATCCCAACCACTCCGAAGTTGACTTCACCGTCCGTCACATGAGCCTCACCAACGTCCACGGCCGTTTCGGCAAGGTCACCGGCGCTATCCAGCTCGACCTGAGCGACCTGAGCAAATCCTCTGTCCAGGTCAGCATCGACGTGAGCGGGGTCGACACCGGCGTCGCTAACCGCGACAACGATCTCAAAGGAACAAACTTCTTCAACGTGGCGCAATACCCCACCGCGACCTTCACCAGCACCAGCGTGTCGAAAAGTGCCAACGGCCTGACAGTAGTCGGCAATCTCACCCTGCACGGAGTCACCCAACCGGTCACACTCGAGGTCGAAGGCCCCGAGGGCCCGGTCGCGGGCATGGGAAACAAGCAGCATACCGGATATTCGGCCACCGCAACCATCGACCGCACAGCCTTCGCCATCGGATCGAAATACCCGAACGCGATGCTGAGCAACGAGATCAAACTCACCATTGAAGTTGATGCCGTCAAGCAATAGCGTCCCGGAAGGCTAGCGCATGGCAAGCCTCAAAGCAGAGATCGAGCAGCAGCGTCCCTTTGCCAGTCTTGAGGAAGAGGCGCTGCTCAACCTGTTGCGCACCTCCGACTGCATCCAGCGCGCGCTGCAGCACAGCACGCGCGTCTTTGGCATCACCGCCACCCAGTACAACGTGCTTCGCATCCTGCGTGGCGCCGAGCCCGATGGGCTCAACTGCGCGTCCATCGGCCGGCGGATGATCACCGCCGAGCCGGACATCACCCGCCTGCTCAGCCGGCTCAAGGCCATGAAGCTCATCCGCCAGCGCCGCAACCGCAGCGACCGC
>JASIJW010000696.1:0-5362 GCA_030050035.1 Acidobacteriaceae bacterium
CGAAGCGCCACTCGTCGGCTGCAGTAAAGCGCACCTGTTCCGTGTGGCAGTATGCGCAGCCATTGCGCGCATAGATTTGCTGGCCGCGTTTCTCGCGTGCGTTCAGGCTGAGGTTGACGCCGGCCGGAGTGTTCCGCTCCATGCTTCTGTGCAGTTTGATTCCCGGAAACACGCCGAGCGCGAGAAACGATATGACGAAGAAGCCAAGCCCTGCGACAAAAGTTACTCCATATGCTGTGCTGATCCACTTATCGGTCTTGACTCGGTCAGTTTGGCGCTCGGGCGCAGACGAAGCGAGCGGTTGCGCGCTTGCCATTGCAGAGCCTGGTTCCGCGGCTTCCGCGCTCTGCGGTTCACCGATGAAGAAGCTGGCAGCGAAGACCACAAATCCGGCGATCAGCAAGACACCGTCGATGCTGCGAAACGCCCAGTACGGGGCCGAAGCGCGCACCGAGTCGATCCAGGGGACATGCTGGCGCCAGATGCTTGCTTGCACAAGGCCGGCAGCGGTGAGGTCCACTACCATTAGCCCCAGGCCGATGACCAGAAGCCAATATGACCAGGCCAGCGCGCGGCGGCTCAAGCGCGCGCCGGGCTGTGATTGCCGTATATGCGCCAGGCCGCCCATGGCGGCGAACGACGCAAAGCCGATCATGGCGAGATGCGAGTGGCCGATTACCCAGTCGGTGAAATGGATGAAGCTGTTGAAGGCCATCACGGCCTGTACCGAGCCCTGGATGCTGACCACCAGATACAGCACCACGCTCGTCCACACAAAGCGCAGCGGAATATCGCGGACGATCGAATCGTCGGAGGCGATCCCGATGGAAAGCAGCAGATTGGCGACGACGATGATTACATCGATGCCCTGGTAGATCGAAGCGACCTCAGATGCGTGCTGAGCGCTCATCGGCAGCGACGAGTAAACGTAGTGATGAATACCGTTCAGCGGATAAACCAGAAACAGCAGCCAGAAGCCGATCATCGAGTAGAAGTGGCTGTAGATGGGCTTCCGGGTAACGGCGGGAATAACGAAGTACGGAATGGCGACGCCAAACGGGGTTGCGAAAAGTCCCACAGCGTCGTGAATCCACAATCCACTGAAAGCTGCGCCCATGGCGCCGGGAAGAAGATGCGGCAGCAGATTGCCGACCGGATACGCGAGCGCCGTGAAGGTGATTGCGCCCAGCAGATACCATCCGGCTACGTATAATTCGGAGCCTTTGGTCTTGAAGAAGGGGATTCCGAACTGGACGATCAGAAACAGAAACGCAAGCTCGATAACGGCCGCGATGCCCAGCGGGAACTCGGCCCATTCAAGCGGCTGGCTTGAGCCAGCAAGCACCAGGCTCCAGCCGCCCAGGACGGCCACAAAGTTAAAGACGTAAAAAAGAAACCAACCAAGCCGCTGGCTGGTGATGGTTCGCCCGGTGAGCAGCGGGACCGCGTAATAAAGGAAGGCGATAAACGCATTGCCAAGCCAAGCGAAGAGAATGCCCTGGGTGTGGTCGTAGCGCAACCGGCCCCAGGTATCCCAGCCGTGACCGCCCAGGAAAGACGGTGCGCTGAATTTGATCGAGACCAATAGCCCGAACAGCGCTGAAAGGAACAGGCCAACAAATGCGGCATAGGTGTGGGCGCGAACGAGCGGCCACGCAATGCGCGGTGATGCGGCCGAGGAACTCACGCCGGTATCGCTCCCGCATGCGCGCCAGCCGGCAGATCAGGTGTTTCGGTCGCTCCGGTTTTTTCGGGTGCTGTTACGACGTGTGCCCTGGGCGGATCGACATGCCGGATGACTATCACCGAGATCACCACTCCGGCAATAAGCAGCGCCAGCAGAATCATCGTTTGTCGAAGATGCGTGGATCGGCTGGCGGCTTTGTACTGCAACGGGCGTGCGTCAGCATCCGGGGAAAAGCGCATGGCGAGGACTGAGTTGTGTATCTACTTTTCCGATCATGCTGCCGCTGGCCGCCGGCGGTCCAATAACTCTTTCTAATACCCAATAAGCAGATTTCTTTAGCCTGGAGGGAGTTAGACGGTCAGCTCCTTGCGGGCGATTGCGCACTCTGCTGCCGTTTAACGGCTGTTGTTGTCATTGTCATGATACTCCCCGGGTTGGGCTGCCCGAGGCGTGCTCGCTAACTGCGCTGAGAGCGCGGCTTCCTTCTGCGCATCCTCAATCCGCGAAGCAAGCCTGTAGGCGATGGCAAGCTCATGATGGAATGCAGGGTCATTGGGCGCAAGGCGGATCGCAGCCTGTAACTCCGGAATAGCTGCAGCTGTATCGCCGCTTTCCACGCTCAGCTTGCCCAGGTCGTAGTGCGCCTGTGCGTCGGAGCTGTTGAGCACAAGCGTGGTGTGCAATTCCTCCGCAGCTTTTGACCGGTCATGATCCGCCGCAAGCACTTCTCCCATTGCACGGTGCACATCGGGGATCTCAGGATGTGCCGATTCGAGTTCTTCGAGACGCCGCTTGCCTTCGGCCGTCCGACCGGATTGGACCAGCGACTCGGCGAATACATATGCCATCTGCGGAATCGAGGCAAGCTGGTTCTCGATGCCGCTGAGCGTCTGGATGCAGCCGTTGTAATCGCGGGTCATGAACTGGCTCATCGCGAGCGCTCCGCGGACGCCCGAATCGTGCGGATGCGTTTTCACATAGCGGGCGAGCGGCGGGACAGCATCGGAGAATTTCGATGCCATGAATGCTGCGCGGCCGCGGTTGAGGTCGAGCCCATCGAGGCCAGGATTCCATTCCGCGGCGCCGTCGAAGTAAGTCAGCGCATCTGCGTACTGCCCGCTTGTCGCCGCGATCACGCCGAGATTGTTGTAACTGTCGGCGATGGCGGGAGCGAGCCGCTTCTCGAGCGCGCGCAAGTTTTCAGGCGCCGGGTCTTGATTCTGCGTGCCGGCAGCCGGTTCAGAAGCAGGACCGTTCGCGGAGCCGGCAACGCCTGTGGGGGCTGAGTTATTCAGCAGGCCGGCCAATTCACCTTTGTCGTGCGACAGATCCCTGTTGGCAAACGAACGAGCCAGATCCATTTCGGCGCGCGCTTCAGCTGCTTGATGTTGCTGCATCAGCACCCTACCCAGCAAGAAATGCGTTTTTTGAATCTGGAAGCGATTGCGCGAAGGATCACGGGTAAGCCTGATCGAGTTGCGCAGCGCGGTCCCGGCGTCGGTTAGGCGACCGGTATCAAAGTACAACTGCCCAAGATAAAGAAATGTGTCCGGATTGCGAGGATCGAGCGAAGCAGCGGTCTTCAGATACTTTTCCGCCTCGGCGTTCCTGTGATCGGCCACGGCAAGCTTGCCAAGCGCCGCATAGGTAAGCGCGTCGCGCGGAGAGATTTCCAGTTCCTTCTTCAGCGCGGCCTCGGCAGCCGGCACGTTCTTCGCGTCGTCTCCGGCAGCGAGCAAGGCCGCAGCCAGGCAGTAGTGCGCGCGGGGATAGCGCGGATTTTCCGCAATCACTTTGTTGAACTCGGCGACGGCCCTGGGGACAAAATCGGAATTGCCATAGGCCAGGCCAAATTGCATGTGCAGTGCCGGCGTATCGCCGTACGAGCGCTCCAGCTTGTCAAAGATCTGGCTCGCGCATGCGCCGTCATCGAGGTCGAGACACACGACGGCAAGATCGTAATTATTGGCGAAACTCGGATCAAGTTCGACCGCCTTTTCAAGCTCGGCTTTGGCGTCTCGATCCTGATTCTGCTTGAGCAACGCCCGACCAATGATCTGGTGCGCTTCCGCGCTAACATGCACGTCGTTCGGAGTTGCGCTCAGCTCAGATCGCGCCAGCACTGCTGCGCGCGATGGATCGCCTGAGAGCAGCGCTGCGCGCGCAGCGTCCATCTGCAATTCCGCCGAATCGGGCTCAAGCGCCAGAGCCTGCTCGAAGAGGGAAGCCGCGCGCGCATAGTCCCGGGAAAGCGAGTAGCCCTCCGCAAGCTCCTGCTGTGCGGCGGAAAGAAAAGCGCGGTACTCGCGGGCAGCTTCGTCGGATTTGCCTGCTTTTTGCAGCTGCTGAGCAGCATCGTAGTGCTGCTGGAGCGCAGAGCCCTCATGTGCGGACCGCGTGGCCTGTGCATTTGCAACGGTACAAAGCACCAGGACAGCGATTCCGCACCAAAGGGCCGGTTGAAGGAATCTGATCATTAAACTAGCCGGATTAAGCGGCGACCGCAGTATACGTTAAAGGTAATTAGTTCTGCTACAACAGCACGAAAGGCGGGCTTTACGCCCGCCTTTCGTGCAGAGTGGGGACTAGAAGGAGTACTTCAGGTCCAGTTCGATTACACGAGCGTACGGCAATGCCGACTTGGTAGTCATCAGACCGAACGCGCCGGGGTTAGTGGTGTCCGTGATGTAGTTCGGAGAGATGGCGTGTGTGTTGTAATCCACGTTGTAGTTCAGCGTGTAGTTGCCGCTGCCGGCAAAGTTCCACAGCGCGTGGTTCATCCAGTCGAACGCGCTGGCGCGGAACTGGACATTCTGGTTCTCGTGGATGTGGAACGTGCGGTAGATCGCCAGGTCGTTATCGAAGTATGGCGTCATCCGCATGTAGGGATAAGACTGACCCCCATTGGCGCTCAGCGTCGGGCTCGCCGTTCCCTGCGCCACACCGGCAGCGTTGAACGACAACGCCGGCATAGTGAAGCACTTACCGTTCATGAGCTGGTGGCTGGCCAAGCCGGAGGTTGGGTTGCAGGTGAGCACGGGCATGATCGGCATGCTTTCGTCCGTGCCGAAGTACGTAGCGTCAGAGAGGCCGCTGGTGATTCCCATCGCTGACGCGTTGGCTGGGAGGTCGTTATATTGCTCGATGGTTGCGCTGCCATTGCCGAAGTTAGGAACGCCATTCCCAAAGAAGGCCGGGATGTAGCCGCCAGCCTGCCATGTGGAAATGCCGCTGATCGTCCAGCCGCTGCCCAACTGATTCAGCATGTTATTTCCCGTATGGATCGTGCCGCTGTTGTATGTGTATGAGGAGTTGAACACCAATGGCCGGTCCGTGGCGGTTGGGCCGTAGTTCAGCGCCTCGACGTACGGGTTTTCCTGCAGGGTCGTGCCCAGCATCTTCGACCAGGTCGTGTTGAGGTCGAAGGTCAACCGGCCTGTGGTCTTGATCCACGATACCTGCAGCGCGTTGTAGTTCGCGTATGCCGTGTCCTGGAGCATATAGACAGAGTTGGTGCCATAGGCATAGCCATACGGGTGCCAATCAGCAAGGACGTTGCCCGTTGCCGTTTCAGTTCCACTCGCGAAGTTCGGATTCTCTCCGACAACTTCAGGGTTGGTGGAGCGAATGCCGGTTCGCGGATCAGGTGTAAACAAAGCGCCAATCGGCATCTTG
>JASIJW010000697.1:0-9238 GCA_030050035.1 Acidobacteriaceae bacterium
TTGGCGGGGATGAATGGATGCCAGTTGATCATCATGTGGTGCCAGTGGCCGAATGCGAAGCTGAACGCAAGGCCAATAAAGATCAGGACCACCGAGACCTTGATCATGACGGCGGCGCTGTTGAAGTTGGCGGATTCCCGCACGCCGACGACCAGCACGATGGTGATGATGATGAGGGCCGAGAGCGCGAAGATATCCACCTTGGCCGCGAGTGGATGTCCGAAGAGCGAGAAAGCTACGGAAGGAGCGGGGTTGAAGGGCAGCTTTGTGCCGAAGAACGCAAGCAGGCTGTTGACGAAGCCGCTCCAGCCGACGGCGACGGTGGCCGCGCCAAAGGCGTATTCGAGCACCAGCGCCCAGCCGATGATCCAGGCAACGATTTCGCCCATGGTGGCGTAGCCGTAGGTGTAGGCGCTGCCGGCGATGGGCAGCAGCGATGCGAACTCGGCGTAGCAGAGGCCGGCGAAGATGCAGCCGATGCCGGCGATCATATAAGAGAGCACGATCGCCGGGCCGGCGAACTGTGCGGCCGCGGTTCCGGTGAGCACGAAGATGCCCGCGCCGATAATGGCACCGATGCCGAGCGTGACGAGATTGATGGGGCCGAGCGCGCGCTTGAGCGAGTGCTCGTGCGCCTCCTCGGACTCCGCCAGGATCTTGGTGATGGGTTTGGTCGCGAAAAGCCTGCCTGCCATTCATTCCTCCCGGGTATCTTCGATGGCGTTGTGCATTTAGTTTGTTGATTATCTATCGAATGCTATGAAGATCGAATACTTAATTCATCGAAGCGGATTCTGCTGCGCTGTTTACGCTGCGGCGCGACCAGAATAGATACACCGGAATGCCGATGAGAACGAGCACCAGCCCCGGCCATGTGTATTGTGGCTTGTAGCGCAATAATACGGCACAGATCCAGATGGCCATCGCGATATAGATGGCGGGCAGCAATGGATAACCGAAGGCTTTGTAGGGCCGCGGGACATCGGGCCGCCTGATGCGCAGGACGAAGAGGCTGGAGATGGTGAGGATGTAGAAGATGAGCTCGGCGAAGATGATGTAGTCGAGCAACTGGCTGTAGGAGCCGGAGACGCAGAGCACAGTAGTCCAGGCGGCCTGGATCAAGAGGCCGGCGACCGGCGTGCGGTAGCGCGGATGCAGCTTGCCGACGGACTTGAAGAAGAGGCCGTCCTGGCTCATGGCGTAGTAGACGCGCGCGCCGGCGAGGGTCATGCCGTTGGCGCAGCCGAAGGTGGAGATGAGGATGGCGCCGGCCATCAGCATGGCTCCGCCGGAGTGGAAGATCTGGCCGAGCACGGCCGTGGCGACGCGATCTTCGGACGCGTACTGGATGCCGCGCGCCATAGCCGTCGTGCCGTGCGGGTCGCCGTGCATGGGCAATACCAGCAGGTAACCGAGCGAGACGAGGAAGTAGATGGCCATGACAATGCCGGTGCCGAGCAGGAGCGAGAGCGGAAGGTTGCGGCGCGGGTTCTTCACTTCGCCGGCGGTGAAGGTGATGTTGTTCCAGGCATCGGCGGAAAAGAGCGAGCCGACTTGCACGACGGCCAGAATTACCAGCAGGTTGACCCACGCGGTTGGGCCGCCGACGCCAACCTGCACGGCGTGGAGCGAGTGCCAGTCGGCGTTGCGCCAGAACTGACTGAAACCGGGACCGAAGTTGGCCTGCCAAGCCATTGCGTTTACGCCGACGGTAAAGGCCAGCAGGATGAGGGCAGCGAGCGCCAGCGCTTTGGCCGAGGTAAAGATGTTCTGGATGAGCGCGCCGAGGCTGACGCCGAAGATGTTGACGATAGCCAGGAACAGGACGACGATGATGCCGGCGAGATTGGCGGTGCTTACGCCGATCTCCATGTTGCCGAGCACCATGGGTCCGACGCGCCAGGCAGGAACGTGGGCGATGTGCCAGAGCCAGTGGGTCGTTGAGACGCTGGGGAAAAAGACGCCCAGGAATTTGCCAAAGGCGACGCAGACGGCGGCGATGGTGCCGGTCTGGATGACGAGGAAGAGCGTCCAGCCGAAGAGAAATCCCCAGAGCGGGCCGAGGGCTTCGCGCAGGTAGACGTACTGGCCGCCGGCTTTGGGCATCATGGCGGCAAGCTCGCCGTAGCTGAGGGCGCCGATGAGCGTCATGACGCCGGTGACGACCCAGGCGGCCAGGTAGAGCGCCGGTGAATTGGTGCCGCGGGCGATGTCGGCGTTCACAATATAGATGCCGGAGCCGACCATCGACCCGATGACGATGGCCGTGGCGCTGAACAGGCCGAGGGACTGGGCGAGGCGCGGCGCGGCGGGTGCGGTTGTTTCAGGGGCGGTGGCGGATTCGGGACTCGTCACGGTTACATGATTTGTAACCGATTCTGTATGAGTTTGTCTCCCGGATTCAGGCAGGGACACGCTGCTAGGCTGGATTCATGCCTTGCAACTTTCCGAAGATCTACCCGATCCTTGATGCCTCTGTGATTCCCTCCGAAAAACGTGGCGAGTTTTTGCTGCGGCTGGCGTGCGGGTTGGCGGACGCGGGCGTTACGCTGCTCGAGTACCGGAACAAGACGGGGCCGGTGACGGAACTGATTGCCGATGCGGCCATTTTGCGCGCGGCGCTGCACGGGCCTGAGGTGAGGCTCGTGCTCGATGACCGGGCGGACCTGGTGGAGATTATGGGATTTGACGGCGTGCATGTTGACGCGGGGGACGTTTCGGTTGCCGAGGCGCGGCGAATGCTTGGACCGGACCGGGTTGTGGGCACGTTTGGCGGCAGCGAGGCGCTGCTGGACGGAATTCTCCAGGAGCCAGCGGATTATTTTTCCATCGGGCCGGTGGGGCGGACTGAAACCAAACAGACGAGCAAAGCGCCGATTGGGGCCGATGGCGTGCGGCGGCTGCGCGAGCAGGCCGGGCTGGAGCCGGTGCTGGTCGCGGCCGGCGGCATTACGCTTGAGAATGCTGCCGCGGTGCTGGCCGCGGGGGCGAGTTCGGTTGCCGTTTCGGCCGCGATCTTCCGCGCGGCCGATCCGGCGGCTGAGTTTCGGCGGTGGCGCCGGGAGCTGGATGCGTAGAACTATCCAACGAGGTTTTGGGTTCGTGGTTTCCCACCCTTTTCACGATGAGGCCGAGAAAAGGATGGGGCACGGAGGCATTCGCGGACCAGCATTCCCTCAGGGGCTGAAGCCCCGCGCATTTTTGGGATCTTGAACGTACGGGCTGAAGCCCGTACCCCTTCAAAACTGACCTGCTGCCCCTATTCCCCTGTTCCCTGCCGTTCTTACATTTCGTCTGCCGAGGGACCGTAAGCGCCGGGAACTTTTGCGCCGAGCAGACGCAGGTAGACGCCGAGCTGGGCGCGGTGGTGGATCATGTGGCTGAGGACGTAGTCGCGGAAGACCTGGTAGCGTGGCTCGTCGATAAAGGTCTGGCCGGCCCAGATGAACTTCCAGTTTTGATCCCATTTCTCCGCTTTGGTGGCAGCTAGGGCCTTGCGCACTTCGCCCAGGTTTTCGTCGAGCTTCTTGAGCACGGCTTCCCTGCTCGCCGGTACGTAGGGTTCATATTTGTGGTCGGCGGCGAACTCCAGCTTGTCCAGCGTGAGCGTGTGCAGGGCCCAGTCGCCAGTCATGTCGGTGAGGTGGCCGGCGAGATGGCCCAGGCTCATCGATTTGGGGTGAGGTTTGTAGGTGAAGTCCGCGTCCGCGGGGATGGCTTCAAGGGTTTTGCGGGTTCGGGCGACTTCCCGCTCGTATTCGGCGAGCAACTCCTTCTGACAATCCATCGATTTCCTCCGTGCTGCTGCGAAAGACAGCATAGCCGAAGTCTCGGTGGAAAGGCGAAGAAAAAGCGATGAAAAATTTAACTGAAGCGGGTTGATTCGAAGGTTGCGGTGAAGGCCTCCTGCCAGCCGCGGGCGCGGTTTGCGGGGATCGCGGTGCCCTGCGGAGGGACGTTGACCGGCAGAGGCAGGACGGGGATTGGCGGTGGGTCGCTCTCGAGGTAGTTTCCGTGGTTGAAGTTCCAGGCCTCGGGGATTTCGAAGGGTGCTTCGAAGTTGGCCGGCCAGGGCTGCGCGGGGCCGCAATGGCCGATGGCCGCGCGCCACCATGGATGGCAGGAGGGATGGCAGGGGGGATGGCCGGCGGTGAGGATGCCGGCAACGAAATTGCCAAGGGGGAAAAGCCGCGAGAGCACGGTGTCTTTGCGCGAGGCGAGGATGGAGATTCTGCCGATCTTTGTGATGGCGGATTGGAACTCGTTGTTCAGGCAGTCGTCGTCGATGGCGCCGGCCATGAGCGTGAGCCGGCGCACCGGCAGGTTCATTCTGGCGATGGTAGCGAGCACCACACGGGCGCCGAGGCTGTGCGAGGCAAAGGAGATGCTGGCCGCCTGCTGAAAGTTGGCGTCGAGGAAGGTCGCGAGCAGCGCGCCGGCGTCGTCGGCGATGCGCGGCTCTTCAGGGTAATCGAGGCCGTGGGCCCAGATGGAATCGCCGGGCCACAAAAGGCCGAGGAATGCGGCCGGATACGCACTCTGTCCGGACAGGCGCAGCAGGCTATCCCAGTTGGAAAGCGTGGCGATTCCATCGGCGCGGGTTACGTTGAATCCGTGGGTAGCGATGAGGAGATGGCGGCCGCGGATGGCCGATTGCAAGTCGCTCATCTTGAGGCCGATGTAGTCGGCTATGGTGGTTCCCTGATTGAGGCTCACTTGCGCGGCCAGGCCGCCGCCCACGGGCGCATAGCGAAGATCGAGAAACTGCGTCATGCCTTTTTCACCGCCTGCATGGTGTTTACTGCCGTGGCCAGCGCGGTGGAGATGTCCTTGGCGATGGGCGCGAGCGGCGTGGCCATGAGACCAATGAGGACGGCGAGGCCGAGGTCATGCCCGTGCCTGAAGTTGGCCCAGTTTCCGTCGAGCATGAATCCGCCGGCGATGGCGAGGACCAAGGCGATGCCGGAGGCGAAGGCGCGCATCGAGTTGCGGTAGAGCTGGTCGGCGTGCTGGTAGCAGTCGTCGAGCATGGCGGTGACGATGAGATCGAAGCGCGACCAGGCATCGCTCTGCTCGGGTGTAAGCGCCGCGCCGGAGACGGTGCTGTGGGCAATGGCCGTGAGGTGTGCGGGATCGACATTGGCCGCCGCGGCAACCTGGGCTGCGTTGCCGGCGCTGAGATGAAGCTTGATGAGCGATTTGGCGATGGCCTTCTGGCTGGCGAGATCGCGGCCATTGATCCAGTTGGCTTCGATGGTCTGGAGGATCTGAGCGCCGGGCAGGGTATTCAGCGGCGACGCGGCGCCGGCTTCAGGCGGCGTGAGCCGCGCGACGGTGGATTGAATGCCGCTGAAGCCGATGCGGTTGATGAAGCGGAAGAATGGCTTGAGGGCTTCGAGCACGCCGAAGGCGGCGGCGCCAAGGCCGCCGATGGCGCCGATGATCGCCGGCAACTGCAATTGCTGCAACGGGACTTGCATGAACGTTGGATCCTCCGGAAGTTGAAGGTAGCGATAGCGTGAATGGACGACACAAGAGCGCACCGTGCCTGCTGACAGGCGCGCCGTAGTTGGGGATTGGCTGGATTTCTACCTTGGATTGTGCTCCGAAAGGGCGAAATTCAATGCAATGTTGAGGAATTTTTTGGGGCGTTTTTTGAGTGGAGGGACGAGATTGCGCTTGGAAGCGGGAAGGCACAATCACCGAAGCTGGAAAACGCAATGGCACGAGATGCGTGGCACAGGCGGGTGGTTACCAAAGTTCCATGAATTGTTTTTGCTGGATGGACAACTTGATGCGATGGGTGAACATCCCACTGGATGTCCGCTGGCTCTGCTGCGTTTTGGGCCGCTTCATCGCCCCAGTGACAACAACCCCTTCGCTGGGGCCCCGCGCCAGAGACTGAAGCGTTGAATCAGCCTCCGTTCCGCTGATGCGTCTCTAATGGCGGCGCACTGGCGCCCGAGACGGGCATCGGAGACCCATCGCCAGGGGACATTTCGACGCATTCCCCTTCCCCAGCCTTGCGTCAACGAGATGCAGGTCTGCTCCGAACATGCGCGGGTCTGCATCTCGGACTTTTTCGCAGCTCTCAATACACAGTTCAACATTCTCAGTTGTCAGCTCGGAAGCCCGGGCGCGCGCAGGTCTGCGGCGTTTCGCCGAGGATGACAGGACTGCGAGAGATGAGAGCCCTTTGGGGGGACTCGGTCGATGACGGACGACGGATTGCTGTGCTGCATTGACCTCAGGATGCGAGAATTGCTGGTAAGCGCTCATCACTCCAGCGACGAAGACTGGTCGCAGAAGCCCGAGTTATCACCGATAACGCCGCGCCTGAGGAAAACTGCTGCATGCTGAGAGTTGTTTCCACCCATCTTTTTCTGCACCACAGATTACATCCGGGACTGCTTGAGCTGGCGGCCCGCGGAGGCGCCGAGGCGATTGAGATTTTTGCCGCGCGGCAGCACTTTGACTACACCTGCCGCGAAGAGGTGATGGAGCTGGCCGAATGGTTCGCGTCGAATCCAGTGAAGGCTTTCTCGATGCATGCGCCGTTATTTCCCGACAAGGAGATGGGCCGGGCCGGCGCGCCGGGCGTGAATGTAATTCACGTGGAGAAGTCGCGGCGGATTGAGGCCATGGACGAGGTGAAGCGGGCGGTCGAGGCCGCTGAGCATCTGCCGTTCGGCAACATGGTGGTGCACCTGGGTGAGCAGACGGACTATTGGTCGCAGAGGACGATGGAGTATGGGCTGACGGCGCTGGAGCACCTGGGAGCGTTTGCACGGCCGCTGGGCGTGCGGTTGCTGGTGGAGAACCTGGTGAGCGAGGCCACGACACCCGAGCACCTGATGATGATTTTGGAGATGGGACACCTGGATAACGTGGGCGTGTGCCTGGATTTGGGGCATGCGCACATTACGGTGGGCGTGCGCGAGGCGATTGCGACACTGGGCAACCGGATTGCCAGCGTGCATGTGCACGACAACCACGGCGCGCGCGATGAGCACCTTTGGCCAGGGAGCGGGACGATCGATTGGGCGGACGCGGCGGATGGGTTGAAGTCGCTGGCCAAGCCTCCGGCGGTTGTGCTCGAGATTGGCTACAACCTTTACGATCCGCACACGGCGCAGGGGCTGATCGAGCAAGGGTTCGCGAAGATAACGGGTTAGCGTGCTTCCCTACGCCAGGGCGGGAAGGTTCATCGAACGAGGGATACCCGTCCGCACAGCCCCGACACATACAACGTCGCTTCCGGCTGATTCCTCCCATCGATCCGGGCCGTCGCCCGCAGCCCCTCCGGATGCGCCTTCACCGCCGCGTCGATCTCATCGCCCGCAAACGCCAGCACCAGCGCCGCATGCGCGGCCGGTGCAGCCAGCGCCTCGCGATACACCTCCCGGTCGCTTTCATTGATCGTCTGGCGCAGCGGAATCCCGGTCATCGCCACTAATTCCGGATGAACGGACGTGTTCATCAGCACCGCGCCCGCAGGGCAGTTGGCCAGCATCGCCCGCATCGCCGGCGGAATTTCGCGATCAAACGTCGCCCGCGCCTTCGCGTTCAGCGTGCCTTCCACAAACACGAGCGGTCCACGGCGCACCAGCGCCCATGCATTCAGTGCCACCAAAACAAAAATCAACCCCGCGGCATGCCGGGCCCATTGCGGCTTGAACTCCCGCATCGCCGCTATGGCAAACTGCGCCACAAATCCAAGACCCAGCGCCAGCGCTGGCAGCAATTCCATTCCATACCGCGTGTTGTACCAGGAATGCGGCCACCACACCGGCACAAAGATCGGCACCCATCCATACGCCACCGAATATGTATAGAAGGGAACCGGCAGCCACAAGAGCAGCGTCCACGCGAATGCGCGCCGCCGAGCGGCGAACCACGTACCCAGCCACCCGCCCACCGTGCCCAGCACGCTCAGCGCCAGCAGCATGTGCCGCCACGCCGCCAGCGCGTCCATCTCCGCAACCTTCACGTAAAACAGAAACGACACCCACGGATTGTGCCAGCCCGGATGCAGCGGAACCGATAAGTTCTCCGCGCCATGCGCCGTCCGCAGCTCAATCGCCTTCGCCGAGTACGGCCCTCGCGCAAAATCCAGCCAGTCGCCAAATGTGACGGCGTTGTACGCAAACCATGCCACCGGCGCGGCCACCAGCACCATGCTCCAGATCCAGAAGCTGCCAACCCCCGATTTTGCCCCCAGCTCGCTGCGCCGCAGCAGCACCACGCCCATCGCGCTCCACGCCAGCAGCGCCATGATCCATCCGTCGTAACGCGTAAAAATCGCCGCCACAAGCCAAAGCGCAATCCAGGCATGCAGCCACGGCAGCCTGTCGCGCTCGTTGCGCTTGAGCGCCTCGCTCCACTCCACCAGGCCGAGCACCACCCACACCATCTCGCACACAAACAGCGGCTCGGTCATCGCCGTCGTCTGCAGATATAGGAGGTTGGGATTCAGCGCAAAGAACGCCAGCGCCAGCGCCGCGGCAACCGGCCGCATCCAGTGCCGCGCCAGCCGGTACAGTCCTACGCAGGCAGCAAGCCATGCCAGCGCAGAGGGAATCGTCCCCGCAATGCCGTTGGCCCACCACGCGTACACCTGCACAAACGGCAGCATCAGCAGGTGCGGCAGCGGCAGCCACACTGAGCCCAACTCGCTCAGCCCGGGATAACGGCTGTCAATGACGCGCCGCGCAATATGCAGGTGGGCGATGGCATCGCCATAATTCAGCAACGCCCTGTGCGTCCAGCTCCACGCAATCGCGATGAGCGACAACACCACGCACGCCGCCAGCACCACCCGGAGCTCGGCGCGGGCTGGAGTTTCCGGCAGCAAGTCTTTCTCGTCAAGCGATCGGGCGAAGCCAGAGCAAGCTGGACCAGAACTAGCTCCGCTAACTCCGCTAGCGCCACCGGCTCCGCTCGTCGTTCGCTCAGTCAAGGTGAGTCAACTCGCGGAAGATCTGGAACCGCGCGTCAATCTCCGCGCGGCTCAACTGCTGCAGCCGCTCCGTGCCGAAGCGCTCGCAGGCAAACGATCCCATCACGCTGCCATAAAACATCGCGCGCCGGAAGGCCCCCGCCGTCAGCTCCTTCTGCGATGCAAGATACCCGAAGAACCCGCCCGCAAAGCTGTCGCCCGCGCCCGTCGGATCCACCACCTGCTCCAGCGGCAACGCAGGCGCGCGGAACGTCCGGTCGCTCAACTTCTCTGCCGACC
>JASIJW010000698.1:0-5445 GCA_030050035.1 Acidobacteriaceae bacterium
GACCTCGATGAGATTGACAAGGGCAAGTTCGATCTCGATGTGGCCGGCCACTACAATCGGCCGGATATCTTCTCCTTTTCGGTGAAATAATCCCGGCGCAAAGAGAAAGTCGATTTTGCGCATTGGCTGAAGTTTTCGGATTTTATGACTTATTGTCGCGGCGGAGGCCATCTAAGCGGCAAGGCTACACACGCCGGGTCAACCTGAACACGGAATTCGTAGACAACTACCTGAAGGCCATCTTTACGCTGGGTGGACCGGAGGAAGGACGTGTGACCAATACTGCGCTGGCGGAATGGCTTAGAGTTGCTCCAGCGTCGATTACGAATATGCTGCAGAAGCTCGCAGCGTCTGCCAAGCTGTTCGTGGAATATGAATCGCGGCGCGGGGTTCGATTGTCACCTGCAGGTCGACTTTGCGCATTGGAGATCTTGCGCCACCATCGCCTGCTCTAGACATTTCTGTACGAGGTGCTCGACTATCCGATCGAGGAGGTACACGATGAGGCCGAACGGTCTTTCGCCGGCGGTTCAAATCCACTCGTCAGACTAAACGAGAACGCGCACAGGCTTGATTTCGATCATCGCTACAGCAACACTGATCGCTGCATAGCGCAGGATGGTTGCGAGTAGGCACTGATTTCAATCTAGTTAGTGATTGTGAGGGTCCTGTTCATGTACAGACTATTGTGTCCATGTGCAGACTTTCTTGTCCATGTACATACATTTTTGTACGCAGACAGCGATTCGACTGCGGTGAAGAAACTATTCCACTGTTACCGATTTCGCCAGGTTGCGCGGCTGATCGACGTCGCATCCGCGACGGACTGCGATGTAGTACGCCAGCAGTTGCAGCGGCACCACCTCGATGACCGGCGCCAGCAGCTCCGGCGCGGCGGGGATATGGATGACATGCTCCACGAGGTTGCCGATCAGCGCATCGCCTTCAGTGGCTACGGCGATCACGCGGCCCGAACGCGCCGTGACCTCCTGAATATTCGAAAGCGTCTTTTCGTAGCGCAGCTTTGATGCCGGATCGGACTCGTCGCGCGTGGCCAGCACCACCACAGGCAGATTTTCGTCGATCAGGGCATTGGGGCCATGCTTCATTTCGCCGGCCGGGTAGCCTTCGGCGTGAATATAGGAGATTTCTTTCAGCTTCAGCGCGCCTTCGAGCGCGATAGGGAAGTGGATGCCGCGGCCAAGGTACAGAAAATCGCGTGCTGTCGAAAATTCTTTAGCCAACTGTTCGCACTGCGCGGAGCGCGACTTCAGCGTCTCCTCGATCTTGAGGGGTACGCGGCTCAACTCCTCAATCAGCGCGATCGATTGATTCGTATCCAGCTTTCCGCGCAGCTGCCCCAGCTTGAGCGCGAGCAGAAACAGCGCAGTCAACTGCGAGGTAAACGCCTTAGTGGACGCAACGCCAATCTCCGGCCCTGCATGTGTGTAAACGGCGCCGTGAGCTTCGCGTGCCACCATTGCGCCAACCACGTTGCAGATCGCGACTGTTTTCGAGCCTAGCGCCTTCATCTCCCGCTGTGCCGCCAGGGTGTCGGCGGTTTCGCCCGATTGCGTAATGAGCAGTCCCAAAGCGCCGGGGCCGGCGATCGGATCGCGATAGCGATACTCACTCGCGTAATCGACATCTACGGGCAGCCGCGCCAGCCGCTCAATCATGTACTTGCCGGCCAGTGCTGCATGCCAGCTTGTGCCGCAGGCCGCAATATTGATGCTGCCTGCGTTGGCCAGCTCTTCATCGGCCAGCTCCATTTCGCCGAGAAACACCGTGCCGGAATCGAGAGAGACGCGGCCCAGCGTGGTGTCGCGGATAGCCTGCGGCTGCTCCCAGATTTCCTTAAGCATGAAGTGCTTGTAGCCGCCTTTTTCCGCCTGAATCGGGTCCCATTGAATGCGCGTAAGCTGGCGCTCGACGGGATTGCCTTCGAAGTCTGTCAGAGTGACGGATGAGGGCGTCAGAATTGCAAGGTCGCCGTCGGCCAGGAAGTAGATATTGCGCGTGTGGTGAAGGATGCCGGGAACGTCGGAGGCGACAAACGCTTCGCCCTCGCCCACACCGATGACCACCGGCGGGCCGCATCGCGCGGCGACAATTTTGTTCGGTTCCCGCGCCGAAAGCACGCCCAGTGCAAAAGCGCCTGTCAGGCGCTTCACGGCGCGGCGCACGGCCAGTTCCAGAGGAATTTTTTCGCCGATTGTCTCGGCGTTCTTGTATACCTGCTCGATCAGGTGCGCGATGATCTCGGTATCGGTTTCGGTGACGAACTTGTGCCCCAGGCCGATTAGCTCGTGCTTCAGCTCAAGATAATTTTCAACGATGCCGTTGTGCACCACGACGATGCTGCCGGTGCAGTCGCGGTGCGGGTGGGCGTTTTCCTCGGTCGGGCGGCCGTGCGTCGCCCAGCGGGTATGGCCAATTCCGAAGGTGCCTTCGAGCGGCTGGCCGCGCAGCACTTCTTCCAGATTCCCGAGCTTGCCGGGCGCGCGGCGCACGTCCAGAGTGGGGCGCGTGCAATTGCCGACGGCAATTCCTGCCGAATCATAGCCGCGATATTCGAGGCGCCGCAGTCCCTCGATGATGACGGGCACAACTTTCCTCGAGCCCACATATCCCACAATTCCGCACATGAGTCGATTCTATGCGAGAAAACAGCGCGGGCGCGGGAAAACGAAGATGCTACTCCTCAATCCGGTAGCTGTATTCCTCGATCACCGGATTGGTGAGAACCTCGCGGGCGATGCGCTCCACCTCGCCGCGGGCCGCCTCAGCGCTCAAGCCTTCGCTCAGCGAAAGCTGAAAATACTTGCCCTGGCGCACGGCCGTGACGCCGCCAAAGCCGATTTTGCGGAGGGCATTGTGGATGGTCTGGCCCTGGGGATCCAGAACCGATGTCTTCAGAGTGACATAGACATGCGCCTTCATCATCCGTGATTATATAAGGACCTGCTGAGGCCGCATCCAAATGGGTGAGGCGACGGGTCTCACGGCGTTTTGGAAGAGCGATCTGTTCTGCTTTTGCGTCGATGCCGCATGAGGTTCCCAGTTCCAAAGGAGAATGAAGCAACATGACGAATTATCTTGAACTACCTGTCGGCGATCGGGCGCCTGAGGTCTTTCGCGCCGTCATTGAGATTCCCATGGACGGCACACAGAAATTCGAATACGACAAGCAGTTGCATGTCTTCAAGCTCGATCGCAACCTGCACTCTCCGGTTCACTATCCCGGCGACTACGGCTTCATTCCTTCTACTTTGAGCGACGACGGAGATCCGCTGGACGTGCTGGTGCTGGTGCCGGGTCCGAGCTTTCCAGGCTGCGTTCAGGAGGTGCGTCCCATCGGCCTGCTCGAGATGCTCGACCAAGGCGTTCTCGACGAAAAAGTGCTCGCCGTGGGCAAGAACAACCCCCGTTACACAAACGTCTGGAACTACACCGATATTTACCCGCACATGCTCAAGGAGATTACCCACTTCTTCTCGATCTACAAGGACCTCGAAGGCAAGCGTGTCGAAATCCGCGGATGGCACGACGCCGCCTATGCTCGCGACCGCGTTGCGCGATCGATCAAGCTTTTCGAAGCGGCCAAAGCCAAGGCTCAAGAAAAGAAGGACAAGAAGGAAGTCGCAGTCTAGCCTGCGTCCATAAGAACAGGCTTGCCCCGCCTGGCGGTCAACGGATACAGCACCGGCCCCAGCAGCGCGACCGCCGCAGCCACGCCCAGCGCTGAAACCGAGCCTGTCAGCTTTTCACCACGCGAAACTACAAGCGCATATCCAATCAGTGCCGCAGGGCCAACTCCGAGAAGGCAGGCAATCGCCTGGTTGCCTGCCCGGAACGGCCTCTGCAGCGCAGGCTCCCGCGCTCGCAGCACCGCCAGGGCGACAAATTCCAGCAGCAGGCTTGCCCCATACAGGATCAGGTCAATCGAGATGAGCCGCTCGAACGGCAATCCGATGGCCATGGCCCATGCGATTCCGCACACGACGATCGCAACCCAGGGAGCCCCGCGGCGGTTGCGGCGCGCCAACGTGCGCGGCAACAGCCCGTCCTCTGCCATGGCCATCGGCAGCCGCGTGTAGCTCATCACCAGCGCATTGAACATCCCGACGCCCGTGATGCAACCACCCGCCACAACCGCTATCCCCAGCCACGATCCACCCACGGTTGCAGCCGCTGTAGTCCAGTCGCCGGTAGAAAAACTGCCAGCCGGCAAACCCGCCAAGGCCATTGCCGCCAACGGCAGAATGTAACTCACCGCGGTAATAGCGACGGCAGCCAGCATGGCCCGCGGATAATTGCGCTGCGGATTTTCAACTTCCTGCGCCACCGTCGAAGCCTGGTCCCATCCCATGTAGTTCCACATGGCCACCAGGATCGCGCCGGAGATGCCCGTATCTGCCGCCGGTCTCGTCCACAGCACCGCGGGATGCACCATCCACCCGCGCCAGAACCCGAGGCCTACAAAAATCGCGAAAGGCGCGAGCAGCAGAACGAACAGCCACACGGAGTCTTCGCCCACCTCAGGCGCGCCCAACAGGTTCCACAGCGAGCAGCCCACGACGACCCCAAGCGACCACAGATATCCGCGCCAGCCGGCGGTGAGCGCCGGGCTGAACTTGCCCAGGTAGAGCACAAACAGGGCAGGGTAGAGCGCCATGTCGAAGATGCTGGCCGTGAGCGAGAGCCAGCTCTCCTGATAACCCCAGAACGGCCCTAGCGCGCGCCGCACCCAAACGTAGAAGCCGCCCTCGGCCGGGATGGCGCTTGCCAGTTCGCCAAGCATCAGCGCGGTTGGCAGGCACCAGACCACCGGCAGCGCCAGCAGGATGACAATGGCCCAGCCGTACCCGGCTCCGCCAAGAATGTCTTCGATCCCATATGGCCCACCCGACACCATGAAATATGTAGCCGCCACCAGCGGCAGCAGGCGCATCTTGCGCAGAGCGGGTTTTTCCAGAGAGCGGCGCACAATTGTGAATCTATCATCGGCCGGGGTAATGCGATCGTTCCAGGCATCGCAGTTCGGAAACCACCCGGCCCACGAATCCGGTATAATCCTATGTGACCCGGAGAGATGGCCGAGTGGCTGAAGGCGGCGGTTTGCTAAACCGTTATAGGGTCAAAAGCTCTATCGGGGGTTCGAATCCCCCTCTCTCCGCCAGACAGTCAACTTGTTCAGAATAAATAACTTAAGGCGATCAAACTGGCCTGGTTTCCGGCCTATTTTCATGCAAAAATTCCACCAGAGAATTTCGCCGGTGAGCGGAGAAAGCCAATTCTTTGACCAC
The DNA here is from genome assembly GCA_030050035.1 of Acidobacteriaceae bacterium. Classification (GTDB taxonomy): domain Bacteria; phylum Acidobacteriota; class Terriglobia; order Terriglobales; family Acidobacteriaceae; genus Telmatobacter. The sequence continues at coordinate 5,310 of JASIJW010000698.1, forward strand.
ATTCTCTGTTGCATTGGAGAGAAGTGGAACTTTTGAACTAGCACGCGCCAGCGGAACGAGGTTTCGTGGGAGCGATTCTCGCCCATGCGATCTGTGCCGAATTTAGCTGCAGCGGCCTAGTAAATCAGAATAGTCG
>JASIJW010000699.1:0-5133 GCA_030050035.1 Acidobacteriaceae bacterium
GCGCCTGAGCTTTAATATTGACGCGCGGCCGCGAAGCGGTTCGCTCGATGAGCCCCACTCCAACTTCAGCTTCACGCTGGTGGGACATGAGCCTTATCAGTATCCGGGCATGGAAGACTTCAACCCTCGGCGCAGGCCGCCGCAGACAACCGTTCACATGCCATGGTCGCTGCGCTGGGAACCGGCGCTTGAGTACCCGGCCGAGCAGGCGGGATTCACTTGGGATGAGGCGCGCACGAACTTTCGCTGGGAAGGCCAGTTCTGGATTTATGAGCGGCAGTATCTTGCCAACACCGGCAGCCCAACGGAGCGATGGAACATGCGCCGGGAGTTTTCCCCGGACCGCAGCGACCGGCGGGAGCTGTATTTTTCCGCGGCCGATGAGCGCTACCACCTGAAGGGCGCTCGAGAGGGCTGGATGGAAGTCGGCCATCTGGTCGACGAAGGCAAGGACCTCGAGTTCCGCTGGTGGGACGCAAGCGGGCGCGGCTACCTGGATACGCTCGAAGTGTATCGCGGCAACAGCACCGAGTCTGCCTGGGTTCAGCACTTCGATTCTCGCCCGCAGCCGGCAACGCTCGACATCACGGTGCTGGCGCAGCAGTACAACGGTATAGTGCTGCCGCGCAGCATTGCCGTGGACCGGCAGGTAATCGCAGCGCTGAAAGAACGCGTAACGGACACACTGGCGGCGCAGTATGAGCAGGCAGCCGATCGTGCCGGCTCGCTCGAGCGCCAACGCTATTGTCTCGACATCGCGCGCACGCTCTACTACCTGCGCCTGCGCGACAAGGTGATGGCAGAGGAAGCATCGAACCCTTACGCGAGCCGGCCAGTCGACAAGCAGCGTTTCCGCGATCGGTCGCCGGAGACCGCGAGCGACGAAGCCAACGCATACACACTCGGCCACAGCGAACGGTTCTGGTCGCTCGTGCGCACGCTGCATCGCCTGGACGGGACGTACGCGAACGGCGACTTCGTTGCGTTCCTGGCGACACTGGCGCAGCTTCCGCCGGCACAGGAGAGCCATGCGCTCATGCATTGAGTTTGCCAGTCTCGTGCTTCTGGTCGCGGTCGCGGCGTGTTCCGCGCGCGCCCAGCAAAGCGCTGGAGAACTATCCAATGGCTGGCGACTGCCGAACTTCTCCGATCTTCTGCAGGTGACCGTCAGCAATTCGACATCGGAGCGGATGGATGCGCTGGCGACACTTGATATTGATACGGTCCGCAAGGTCGCTCCCGGATTTCCGGGGACGCTTGCGATCGTGGTGGAACAAAAGAAAGGTGTGCGTTTTTTGCCCTCGCAGGTCGACGCCGGGACCAGCGGCTCCGGCGACGGGGCGTTTGTCTTTGCGGTCAAGCTGGCCCCGCGCGAGCGGGAACGGCTCTTTATTTATTATTCGGAGACCTTGCAGGTGTCATTGCCCTGGCCAAAGAGAGTGCACGCGACCCACTCCTACGGCTATAACCGTGCGACCGCGGCAATCGAGAGCGAGCTCATGGGCTATCGCACCTACGGGGGATTCTTACTTGATGTGCAGGCGCATCGCAAGAGCGAACTCGGCCTGTTTAACTCGCTGATCGGGTACTCGCGCATTTCCGTGCCTTCAAGCGTTGGCGAGGATGTGCTGCACGTGGGCGATACTCTTGGGCTAGGAGGAATTTTTTTGCGTGCAGATGGCCAGGTTTTCCGACCGCCCTTCAACACGCCGGACTACGTTCACCGGCCCGCAAAGCCAGACGAGCCGGATTATCAAATCCTTGCAACCGGTCCGCTGCGCGCACTGGTGGAGGCGCGCCTTCCTCACTGGAAAGTCGGCGATGATGAAGTGGCTCTTCGCGCTATTTATGAGATGCGCGAGGGCGAAGAGGATGTGCGGTGCCACTTCTGGATTAAGCCGTTGCATGTCTCGCGCAGTTATGAGGTTGGCGCCGGAATTCGCAATCTTCCCAGGATGCGCATGGCAGACGGGCAGGGCCTTGTGGCCCTTGAAGGAGCGCAGACGCCGAAGGTGGGAAGCATTGCGCTCGGGCTCGCGTACGCACCGGGTCGGGCGCATCGCGCAGGAGACCTTATTACGCCAGAGGATAAAAATCAGATCGTGCTGTTCAATGACATACTGCGTTCGCGCAATGCCGTGAGCGGCACATATGCTGTGGCGGCAGCGTGGCAGGGAAGCGGATGGAGCGATCCACTTACTCACGTGCAGCGGACTTTGCAGCAGGGAACGGTCGATCCGGTCGTTCAAATCGAGACGCATGAGCGCAACCCGCAGCCCCGCGAACTGGAATCGGAGCCACAATGATCGTCGACGCACATGTGCATATCGGCAAATCGACGCGTTTGCAGATCAATATGGATGGCGAGGGACTGGTTCGTATCGCCGACTCGCTGGGTGTGGACAAACTCTGCTGCACGGATCTGACCGCGCTTTTCTATGACATGCACGAAGGCAATCGTCTGCTCTTCGACGAGATGCGGCGTTTTCCGGACCGCATTCTGGGCTACGCCAGCCTTCACTCCACGCGCTTCGACGAAGAGGCGCTCGACGAAATCCGGCGCTGCCGGGAGGTATACGGCATGCGCGGCCTCAAGATCTACTCGACCCCCGAGATGAGCATTGCCGAGTCGGCGACAATTCCGATCCTCGAGCTTTGCGCCGAGCTGAAAATGCCGATCCTGGCGCACACCACGCCGGCCGAGTGCGAGTACCTAATGGCGCGCGTGCCGGAGGTGCAATTCATCATGGCGCACGCGGGGGGGCAGCCGTTCGCGCACGGCGACTGGAACCGCGCCATCATGGTGGCTGAGCGCTTTCCCAATCTCTACCTGGACACTGCTTGCTCGACGGTAGACACAGGATTTGTCGAGGCCTGCGTGCGCGCCTTGGGGGCGGATCGAGTGATCTTTGGCACTGATGTGCCGCTGCTCGATCCATGGCCGCAACTGGCGAAGGTGAGAGAAACGCAATTAACCGATGCCCAGCGGGCGCTGCTGATGGGCGGCAACATTCTGCGGCTGATGGGGGTGAGCGCATGATTTTCGATGCGAATGCATTCCTGGGCAAGTGGCCGTACTGGCCGACGCCGCGTAGCACCGCCGCGGAGGTCGTGGAAGAGCTGAAAGGATTGAGGATCGAACGAGCCGCAGTCTGCTCCACGCGTTCCATCTTTGTAAATTGGGAGGACGGCAACTGCGAGACGCAGGCCGCGGCGACATCTTTTCCTGAAGTGCTGATTCCGTTCGCCTGCCTTGGCACCCAGGAGCTCAGCCATTCCTGGAAACCTTCTGACTACCCGTTTGATCGCTATGTCGTGCGCGGGTTTCGTGGTATTCGACTCTATCCGCAACATCATAGCTATCACTTGCTGTTTGAATCGTTCGTCGATGAGATCCTTGAAGACGCGGCTGCGTGCCGCTGGCCCGTGGTTCTGCCGCTGCGTGTCGTAATGAACTGGGGTGTTCCGGCGCTCGATCCAGCGGTGATTACCTCCCATGTCCTCCGCGAAGGTCCGCACCAGAAACGTGCCAAGCCCCATTCCGCGTTCGGGCCCCTTCGTGGTGTAAAAGGGTTCGCCGATACGCTCAAGCACTCCCGGTGGCATGCCGATTCCAGAGTCTGTGATGGTGAATCGAAGGACATCGCTTGCAGCCTCACTGTGCAACCGCACCGGCTGACCATTGACGCTGGCCTCTAATGCGTTCTTGACCAGTGCAGCGAGAACGTGGCGTGTGGTTTCGACGGGAAGTGTGGCATGGAAATTCGATACCGAGTCGACCTTGATTGTCTGCCGCTGCGGTTCTGGGAAGCTTTCACGTAACTGCTGCAGCAGGTACCCTACGCTGACCTGTGTCGGAACCTCGCCGGTTAATTCCGCTCCTTGCGTGCTCATTTCTCGCAGAATCCTGCCACAGCGATCGACTTCAGAACGAATCAATTTGGCATCAGCGGCGGCATGTGGATCGGAACCCTTTTCGAGTGAGTGCTTCTCGAGTTCTCGGGCAATAACTGCAATGGTGGCAAGCGGTGTGCCCATCTCATGTGCAGCGCTGGCCGCAAGAGTGGCCAAAGAAGCAATCTTTTCCCGTCTGCCGAGCAGGTTTTGCAGACGAAGAAGTTCGTCTTCGTGCTCCCGCAGGATCTCAGAGATTTTGCTGACTAGAATCGTGACGAGCAGAGTCGCCAGAACAAATGAGATCCACATTCCAATGAGGTGAACGGAAAAACTTCCCCCCGGATGATGGCCTTCGAGTACCGGAACTGGGACATGAAAGAAAAACAAAAGGCCGAATCCGAGGATGGAGACGCCGCCCAATGACCACGTCCAGGGTTTACTGAGAAGAACAGCCGAAAGCGTGATCTGTACAAGATAGAGCAGGCTGAAAGGATTGGCAGGGCCACCGGAAAGCGCGAGACCCAAAGTCAAACCGGCTGCATCGGCAACCAGAATCGCACCCACTGCCTCTCGGGCGCCGAATGCCTCGCCAACACGACGAAACAGCACATTGGAGATCAAGGCGGCGGCCAGCAGTATTGAGATCGGCAATACCGGCAATTGGATGCGAGCGAGCCGCACCGCCACGAGAAATAGAAGCGCTCCGCCACCGAGCATCAGATAGCGCAACCGGATCAGCAGCGGCAAAGCCAAGCTTGGCGCCAGTTCGACTGTTGTGCGCAGATCCTGTTCCGAAATCTGGCGTCTGTCCGTGACAGAAACTCTCATGGTGATTCAATTTGGGGGTTGTTTTAGGGGAACGTACAATACACGCCACGTACAACTCAAATTTATTCTATGCGTCTCGCCAAGTTCTCGCTGCGACAAATTGTCGCATTTTGCGATCGTGACGGTGCGAATCCCGTTTGCCGAGATGGGCGATTTCATGTATCGGTGCCACAGCGGCGAGCATCAGGACGGCGGCATGATGGCCCACATTCGGGTCATCGCTGCCCCATAATCTCTTGCACGATCATTCCTGAAGAGCTGGATCCATCGACGCTCTTAAATAGCGCCTCAAGCATCCAGTGCGGCACATGCGTCAATTTGCCGCATATGCAAAAGCTCCTGCTGGATTTAAGTTGAAAGTGCGTCAGAGAGCCGTGCCGCCGGATGGTGGCAACCGACCTCAGGAAC
>JASIJW010000700.1:0-2605 GCA_030050035.1 Acidobacteriaceae bacterium
CATCGCGCAGCCCATTGAAATCGCTCGCTCCATCGCTTTCCTGGCCAGCGACTGGGCTTCGTTCATCACAGGAACCACCCTTGCCGTAGACGGAGGCATGCTGGTGCCCACCGGCGGCATGGGTTTTCAGGACAGCGGAACAGGATCGGTGAGCAGGCAATGAAACTGAAGGGGAAAGTGGTCATTATCACCGGCGGTGCGGCCGGCATTGGCGAGGCGTCATGCCGGCTGTTCGCGCGCGAAGGCGCCCAGATCGCATGCTTTGATCGCGATGCTGCGGGCGCCGAACGCGTCTGCGCGGAGATTCGCAAAGACGGTCACTCGGCGCACGCCTTCCGCTGCGATGTATCCGTTGAGCAAGATGTCCAGCGGTCGGTGCAGTTCGTACAGGAGCGATTCGGCAGCGTCGACATTCTCTTCAACAACGCCGGCATCGTCGTAGGCGGAAAAATTCATGAGATGAGCACGGAGAGCTGGGATTGCTCCTTTGCGATCAACGTGCGCAGCATGTTTCTGCTCTCCCGCGCTGTCATTCCGGGTTTTCTTGAGCGCGGCGGAGGAGTCATCCTAAATACGTCATCTTGTGCCGCGTTGCGCTCGGTTGCCGACCGCACTGCTTACAGCGCTACAAAGAGCGCGGTGCTCTCCATGACCCGCTCTATGGCGATTGACTACGCCACATCGAATATTCGCGTCAACTGCCTCTGCCCTGGAACCGTTGACACTCCCTCGCTCCACGACCGTCTTGGCGACTCTCCGGAAATGTGGAAGAAATTCATTGCACGGCAACCACTGGGTCGTTTGGGGATGGCCGAGGAGATCGCGCACGCAGCGCTCTACCTCGTTTCAGACGACGCAGCATATGTCACCGGGTCGGCTTTTCAGATAGACGGCGGCATGTCTCTTTAATAGATTCAATTTACTTAAAGTGAAACCGGCCGTGTCCATCGAGGCGATCTTCGACAGGCAGAGCGATCCAAGCGTCAAGCTCGAATCTATGATCCGCAGAATCCCACTGGTCTAGATTGAGCAATCCACCCTTCTGCTGCAGGGGAAATAATGGCGCTTGCAGGCGACTATGAGATTCAGCTCGAACAGGATAAATGGCGACAAGCCGACTTATCGGTATGCATCCGCTTTCAGCCAGTCCGATTCTCAATGAACGCGGCAGCCGAGAAATTTCACGTCGAACCAGACAGCGCACTGCTCCCGGGTAGCTCTTCAAGATCAAATCTGTTCGAAATAGCGTCGCCGCTCCCAATCGGTCACGGAGGAATCGAACGCCGCCTGTTCCGACCGGAAGAAATGTTCATAGTGTGATACGACCTCAGGTCCCAACGTGTCGCGAACGAGCGGACTGGCTGCAAAGAGGTCGGTCGCTTCGCGCAGGGTGGCTGGAATGGAAGGCAGGCCAGCGGCCACGTAGACATCACCTTCGAAGATGGGAGGCGGCTCAGTCTTGCGAGCGATTCCTTCCAGTCCGGACGCGATTGCAGCGGCAATAGCCAGGTACGGATTGCAATCGGCCCCAGGAATACGGCACTCGATTCTCAGGCTCGGCCCTGCTCCCACGACCCGAAAACTTGCAGTGCGGTTGTCGTAGCACCATGCCAGCCGCGTGGGCGCCCATGAACCTGCTCGAAAGCGCTTGTATGAATTAACGGTTGGAGCGTAGAAGACCATGAATTCGGGGACATGCGCGATCCATCCGCCGAGAAACTGGCGGAAGATGTCGCTGCACAGTATGGGCCCCAGTTTGCTTTCTCCTGCCATGGCATTGCGTCCGTCTTTCCAGAGACTCAGGTGAAGATGACAGCTGGAACCGGCCTGACTGGCGTCGGGCTTCGCCATGAATGTGACGCTCATATCAAGGCTGTCCGCCACGTCTTTAAAACATTGTTTGAAAATGGAGTGGCGATCCGCCATGGTCAGAGCGTCGGCGTAGCGGACGTTCAATTCGTGTTGGCCTTTTCCCCACTCGCCTTTCGAACCTTCGACCGGGACGCCGGATTGCGAAAGATGCCGGCGAATCGCGCCATTAAGCTTCTCTTCTCGAGTGCCCTGGAGCACGTGATAATCCTCGAGGTACCAGCCCGCTGGGTCCAAGCCATCGAATTTTGCGGCCGCAGCCTCCCGATACGTATTGTTGAAGATGTAATACTCCAGCTCGGTGCCGGCAGCGGCTTCGTAGCCCATTTGCGCGGCGCGCTCGATCTGCCGGCGCAGAATCGTACGCGGCGCCTGTTCCACGAGCTGGTGCGAGTGAAGGTCCAGCAGATCACATATCACAAGAGCAGTTCGGTCCAGCCAGGACGCCATGCGAAGAGTCGAGAGGTCGGCACGCATGTGAACGTCACCATAACCTCGCTCCCAATTCGCAAAGTGGTATCCGGGTACGGGGCTCATCTCCATGTCGGTGGTGAGAAGATAGTCGCAAGCATGCGTCCCCGGAACTTCATTTTCCAGGAAGAACCGCGCATCCAGGCGTTTTCCGAACTGGCGGCCATAGAGATCGCTGAAGGTCAGCAACACCGTGTCGACGCGGGAATCGTTGACCATGGTTCGTAGTTCGTCGATGCTCAGCATTCCTTTGATCGTCATCGCA
>JASIJW010000701.1:0-7141 GCA_030050035.1 Acidobacteriaceae bacterium
TTCCGTCGTTTCCCTACCCCAGCGGCGATGGCCAAGGCCAAGCTCCCCGAGCTTGAGGAACTCATCAAGACCACCGGATTCTTCCGCAACAAGGCGAAGTCGATTCAGGGTGCGGCGAAGAAGATCACCGAGGAATTTGGCGGCCAGGTGCCGCAGACGCTGGCCGAGCTCATTACGATCCCTGGCGCCGCACGCAAGACGGCCAACGTCGTGCTCGGCGTATCCTTCGGAAAAGCCGAAGGTGTAGTCGTCGACACGCATGTCTTCCGCATTTCGCGCCGCTTGGAGCTTGCCAAAGGCGACACGCCGCAGGAAGTCGAGAAGGAATTGATGACCGTGTTACCCCAGGACCGCTGGATCAGCTATTCGCACCAGGTGATCCATCACGGCCGGCAGGTCTGCCTGGCGCGGAATCCTAAATGCGAACGCTGCAACCTCGAAACGTTGTGCCGGTCAAAGGATAAAACGTGGTGGAGTTAACGCAGCGGCGTTAGCGTGGTTGGCACACGCGCTGTCAACCCATCCTTGAACAAGGAATCTTCCTAAGCTCCTCAATTCAGACGCTTATCTTTCTCGCCAAACTTTGCAGATTAATTCCGTCTCAATTGCGAAAATGGCATCCGTGCAACCGCTCCGCCAAACCAAAGCCAGCACAAGAGGTCCAATAAGCCGCACAAGTCCAGTATTTTCAACACATGCAATTCCTTCCCTTTGTTTTCAAGCACTTATGCAAACAAAAACGCTAACCCTTTTGTTTCTAACACTTAGTTTCCAAAAAAATGAAATCGGCAAGACCAGCTTCAAATCGTTGAGAAGGCAGGCTCATTGATTGCGGATCTAGACCGGCGAGCGTAAATCTTTCCGGCAGAGGAATCTGCAAATAACTCCTGCCGGCAGAGCAATTTGGCTCGAACGCTTTCGCCTAACCCGCTGCAGCGCAGGAATTTAATTCCAGAAGCTACAGCGGGGTATCCCAGGATGCTTGAAGAATGCCGGCACTTCTTTGAAAATCGTGCTCAGTCTCTACTGAGAGCTTTGCATGCCGCCGCGATTAGCCCGCCGATATCCGATTTCGTCGCTTCCGCTGCCGGTTCCCAGCCATGCTCGCGCAGCGTGGCGCTGGTGATCGGCCCGATCGAAATCGCCGGCACGCCGGCAAACGGAAACGTCACATCTGCAGCCTGCGCCGCCGCGGCAAGATGCGTCACGCTTGACGAGCTGGTAAACGTTGCCGCATCGATTCCCTTCTCGAGTGCCGCACGCAACAGCGCAGGCGCTGACTCGGGCAGAACATTGCGGTATGTGTCGACGACATCCACTTGCGCGCCGGCTGCGCGCAGCGCTTCAGGAATGACATCGCGCGCAATCTCCGCCCGCGCGATGAGAATGCGCTGACTGCAAAAGCTTCCTGGAGGAAACAAAGCCCCCTGATTGATTTCGGCGGCTTCGGCACGAGTTACGTTGCGCCAACTTCCTGGCCGCTGAAAAAAACCTTCAACGAGGCTCTCGGCGACGTAATTTTCTGGAACAATCGCGACGGTGAAACCCGCATCGCGAGCAGTATTGGCTGTTGCTTCACCCACGGCAGCAACTTGCGGCGTTACGGCGTCGCGCAGCAAGATACCGATCATAGCCGCGCGATCCACGATAGCGCGCACCGTGTTTGCACTGGTAAAGATCAGCCAATCATAGCGGTTGAGTTGCTGCAAGGCAGCGTCGAGCGGCGCAAGATCGCGCGGGGGCCGAATCTCCAGCACCGGCACTTCGACCGGCTCCGCGCCCAGCGCGCGCAGGCCTTCGCTCAGCTTGCCGGCCTGGTGCGCGGCGCGCGTCACCAGTACGCGCCGGCCCGCCAGCGGTCCATTCATGCGGCTCCGCCCGCCGGCTCCGCTTCATTGGCAAGCAACGCCTCGGCGCCTGCATCGCGGAGCAACTGCGCAGTTAGCTGTCCCAGCGCCACGGCATCGCGGCGGGACGCGCGATGCTGCACGCGCACAATCCCTCCGGTCTGCGGCGAAGCCACTACTCCAAAGATTTCATCCCACGGCTCGGGATCTGTCCGCCGATGGGCCTCACAGGGTCGGCAGTAGATTCCGATGGGCACCTGGCAACCGCCGCCGAGAGCAGCCAAAGCGGTACGTTCCGCCGTCACAGCAAAGCGCGTATCGTCATGATCGAGAAAGGCGATGGCTTCGAGCGTGGCAACGTCATCACGGCGCGTCTCGATGGCCAGTGCGCCCTGGCCGGCTGCGGGGCAAAACTCCTGCGGAGCCAGCCGCTCGCGCACCCAGTCGGTGCGGCCCAGCCGGTCGAGACCGGCCGCGGCCAATAGGATCGCATCCACCTGTCCATCGGCCAGCTTGCGCAATCGCGTGTCCACGTTGCCGCGAAATTCCACCGCTTCAAGGTCCGGACGCAGCGCCATCAACTGCGCGCGACGGCGCTGGCTGCTCGTCCCTACGCGGGCGCCGTGGGGCAGCGCGGCAAGACTAAGATGATTCATTGAAACGAACACGTCGCGCGGGTCAGCACGTGGCGGCGTAGCGACAAGCGTAAATGGCTCCGGCAGGTCGGTGGGCAAATCTTTGAGCGAATGTACGGCGAGATCAATGCGGCCGCTGGCCAGCGCCTCTTCGATCTCTTTCGTGAACATGCCTTTCGTGCCCACCTGCGCGAAAGTCACTTCTTGCAGCCGGTCGCCAGTGGTCTTGATGATTTCGATTTCGACCGCGTGGCCTTCAATGCGCAGCAGTGAAGCAATGTGGTTCGCCTGCCAGAGCGCAAGCTGCGAGCCGCGGCTGCCGATGCGCAGGTTCATCGCCGTACCTCTGCGGCTGGGCGCTGCACCACGTCGCGCTCAGTCTTCTCGGCTGCAGGCGGCTTAGCCTCCGTGCCATCCAGCGGCGCTGCCGAAACCGACCACTCCTCGCACACCGCCTCAAGCCGCACCGTGTCGTTTTCGCGCGCTGCCTGCTTGAGCGCCTGCATGGGCGGATGGAGAAACTTGTTCACCAGACCGCGGGTGAGCGCTTCAATGGCCGCAAGTTGCTCGGTCGTGAGCACACCCAGCCGTGCCTGCACTCTTTGCAACTCGCTCTGCCGGATCTCTTCGGCTCGCCGCTGCAACGCCATGATCGCCGGCGCCACGTTCACGGCGCGCTGCCGTTGGTGGAAACGCTCCACCTCTGCGGCGATGAGTATTTCGGCATCCACGGCCTGGCGGCTGCGCTCTTCCATGTGCGCTACGGCCACCTGCTGCAGGTCGTCGATGTCGTACACGAAGATGCCGTCGAGATCGTTCATCGCGGGATCAACGTCGCGGGGCACCGCAATATCGATGAAGAACATGGGCCGGTTTTTGCGACGATGCAGAAATGCGTGGCCATGTTCGCGGCGAAAGATGGGATGCGGCGCGCCGGTGGAGCTGATGACGATGTCGGCCTCGCTGGCAGCCTCATGCAACTGAGCAAAATCGACGACCTGGGCAATCACGCGTCCGCAGAACTCCTTGGCTATGCGCTCGGCGCGCTCCCGTGTGCGGTTGGTAACCAGAATCGCCCCAACCCCCTGCTCAACGAGATGGCGCGCCGCTACCTCGCTCATTTTGCCCGCGCCCACCAGGAAAACAGTCCGCCCGTGCAGCGCGCCGAAGATCTTGCGGGCCATTTCCACGGCTACCGAGGCAATCGAGACCGAATTCGATCCGATGCCAGTTTCGCTTCGCGCCTTTTTCGCCGCGGAAAAGGCGCTTTGCAGCAGGTGCTCGAACTGGCCAGCCACCGTACCCGCGGCTCGTGCCGCCGCGAAAGCCTCTTTCACCTGACCCAGAATCTGCGGCTCGCCCACGACCATTGAATCCAGGCTTGCGGCCATGCGGAACAGATGGGCGACAGCATCCTTGTCGCGATATGAATAAAGATGCGGCCTCAGCACTGCATCCTCGATGCCGAAATAGGCCGCGAGAAATCCATTGAGGCCGACGTCCTGTGACTCGACTGCGGCGATCAGTTCCACGCGGTTGCAGGTGGAAACGATCATGCACTCGGCGACGCCCGGCAGAGCGGCCAGTGCGCGCAAGGCCTGCGGCAGGTCGTCGCGGCCGATGGCCACGCGCTCGCGCAGTGCGATAGGCGCCGTCTTGTGATTCACGCCGATGAGCGCCAGCGTCATAGCACCCCGAACCTATGGACGCGGCTAAAGTAGTTGGCAACCCATACGGCCATCATGACGGCCACGACAGCGCCCGAAACATAGGCCGCCCGGCGGCCGCGCAGGCCCGCGCCGCGGCGAATGAGCAGCAGCAGCACATACACGACCCACATAGCAAAGGAAGCGATCACCTTGGGGTCGCGGAAGTAGGCGTCGCCCAGCGCCGTCTCCTGCGCCAGAACCGAGCCTATGACAAGTCCGACCGTCATGCAGGGAAAGCCGAACTCGAGCGTGGCGTGCGCGATCCGCTCAAGCGTTTCAAGCGGCGGCAGCCAGTCAAACGCCACCCACCACGCTCGCCGGCCGCTCTTGAGCTTGGATTTGATCCGACGCTCCTGAACGAGATAAAGCACTGAGGCCAACAGACTGAAGCACAGGGCCGCATAGGCCAGCAGCAACGCCACAATGTGCGCCACCAGCCAGCTTATGCGTACTCCCTCCGACGGGAATATATAACGGCCAGGACCGAGCGCCGGAACCAGGACCAGAAGAAACGTTGCTGGCAGTGCGAAGATGCCGAGCGAAACCGCATCGTAAATCCACCAGACCAGAAAAAACAGCGCTGCGACAGCAAACCCCAGCAGGGATTCGATCTCACGACCGCCTACTGGCGTCCAGCGGTGTGCCTGCACCAGCATCTCGACTGCCGAGACAAAATGAAAGAAAAATGCGAGGCCGGCCAGATGGACGCAGGCCCTGCGCCAACGCTCCGCGTTATGCAAGACCGCCGGAACGACGGCCACACAGCCGGCTGCGTAGAGGATGGTGGCGACTCGGAGCCAGAGGAGATACATCTCTATCTCACTTTAAAGGGTTTACGGACGCCTTACCGTGTCGTAAGTCACTGCTGACTCACAATTCCTGAGCCTCAGCCGCCCGAAAACAAACGCAAGAATATACTCTTCCATGGTAAATCGAATGGGCTGAGAGCGCTGCTGTCGCCACTGCGGCGCCAAGCAGCATCAAGGTTTCTTTTTGGCTTGGGCCCGTACGCGGAATTCCTACCCCGTTTTGCACGACCGCTCACTACCCTTCGCAGCTTCCGGCACGTTACCCTAAGAACCATTGTGATCAGGGATGAACAATCGACCGGTGGCGCGCCCCGCACTGCCGTGATGGAGGTAAAACCGCCGGGCGGGAAGCAGCCAGCCATCGCCGGATCATCTGTTTTTTCCTCAGAGACGGAGGCAAATGGCGCCCCGCCGGCCGAGACATGCAACGATTTTGCCTTGTCGCCGGTTCCGGCCGAAAAGAACGCTTCTGAGCTCACGCCTTTCATGCGCCAGTGGGCGGCTGCCAAGCGCGAGAACCCCGATGCCCTGCTCTTCTTTCGCATGGGGGACTTTTATGAGCTCTTTTACGACGACGCCACCGTCGCCAGCCGGGAACTCCAGCTCACGCTCACCGCGCGCGATCGCGAGCGGCAAGTGCCCATGTGCGGCGTGCCTTACCACGCAGTCGAGCAGTACCTGTCTAAGCTGCTGCGGCGCGGCTACCGCATCGCTCTCTGCGATCAGATGGAGGATCCAAAGCTCGCGAAGAAGATTGTCCGGCGCGAAGTGACACGCGTGCTTACCCCGGGCACCGCGCTCGATGCCGGCCTCGGCCAGGAGCGGAACAATTTTCTGGCGGCGCTTTTGGAAACTGAAATCCGCGCCCACCCTAGCGCCAAAAACAAAGACGTCGCGAGGGTGGGGCACACGGACAAGGTCTGCGCCATCGCCCTGCTCGACGTATCTACCGGCGACTTCCGCGCCGCGGAGTTTCGCGGCGAGAAGGCCCGCGCGCAGGCTGTTGAAGAGCTGCTGCTGGCCGCGCCAAGCGAGGTGCTGTTGGCCGCAAGCGCCGAATTGCCCGCGCAGCTCGACCGCATCGCGGCGCGCACGCGCGTGGATGACTGGGTGTGGACCGCCGAGTTCGCCATCCCGCTGGTTGAGCGGCAGCTCAACGTGCGTTCGCTCGAGGGCTTCGGCCTAACCGGCCACGAAGCCGCCGCTATCGCCGCCGGCGCCGCGCTGCATTACGTCCGCAGCACGCAAAAGAACGAAGCGCTGCACATCGACGGCCTGAAGTTCGAGGAACACTCGACCGCGCTCGAACTCGATCAGGTAACGGTGCGCAATCTCGAACTCGTCGAGCCGCTCTTTGCCGGGCAGGACGATCGGGCAACGCTCTTCCACACGCTCGATGCCTGCCTTACGCCGATGGGCAAGCGCCTGTTGCGCGCCACCATCCTGCGGCCACTCAATGACGCCGCGCAGATTGCGGCGCGGTTTGAGGCTGTGGCCGAGGCCCACGGCGACCTGCTGAAGCGCGAGGAAATCCGCCGCGCATTTTCCGGCATTCTCGACCTCGAACGGCTGCTCGCGCGACTCTCGCTCGACTCGGCCGGACCACGCGACGTGCGCGCGCTGGCCGCGAGCCTCAGCCCTTTGCCAGCTCTTAAAACCGCGCTCGACACCATGGCAGCGCCCTTGTGGCGCGCCATCGGCGCGCGGCTGGACACGCTCGACGACACCACCATCGAGATCGAGCGCACGCTTGTCACCGAGCCGCCGCTTACGCTGGCCGATGGCGGCGCGATTGCGTCCGGTGTGGACGCCGAGCTTGATGACCTGCGCACTGTGTCCTCGTCCGGCCGTCAGGCTATTGCGGCTATTGAAGAACGCGAGCGCCAGCGCACCGGCATTGGCTCGCTCAAGGTGCGCTACAACTCGGTTTTTGGATACTACATCGAGGTAACGAAAGCCAACCTCGCGCTAGTTCCCACCGATTATGAACGCAAGCAGACGCTGGTGAACGCCGAGCGCTTTACCACGCCCGAGCTTAAGGAGTACGAGCGCAAGATTCTCACTGCGCATGATCGCTGCATCGAGATCGAGAAGCGTATTTTTGCCGAGCTACGCCGCTCTGTGCTCGCAAACGCCGGCCG
>JASIJW010000702.1:0-7727 GCA_030050035.1 Acidobacteriaceae bacterium
CCGCCGCGCCTTCGCTTACTGAAGCAGTCATCCTCGTCAAGCCGCAGTTCGAAGCCGGCCGCGAGCACGTCGGCAAGGGCGGCATCGTCCGCGATCCAGCCGCGCACCAGCTCGCCATCGACAAGGTTGCCGCAAGCCTGTCGTCACTCGATTGGAACGTGATCGGAACAACGCCCTCGCCCATCACCGGCGCTGAAGGCAACCAGGAGTTTTTGATCTATGCGAAGCGGAGTTGACTCGTAGATTTCGGGTTGCGGTTAGCTACTCAATCCTTCTGCAGGGCTGTCATCCTGAGGCGCAGCCGAAGGATCTGCGGTTGCCGTTAGGACGTCCTTTGCACGCAATACTATTTAGATTTACGAAGGTTCCGTCTGGAAACAAGGGTGCAGATTGTCCAGACGATCAAGAAGTAGAAGATGAAGTTGATGGCCGCGGCAATCCATAGACTGAATGCACATTTCCAGCGATTGCTACTGAGCCGAGAATCCCTGGGAATGTCACTGCGGTGATGATGTACCCTGCAATTTCAGAGGTTGAAAATCCCAAGTATTCAAGGCCGACCGACAGCAAGGCAGAGATGATTCCGGCAGCAAGAGCGACGAATATCGGCCAGCCCGATGGGCCATTTCCGCTTTTGAGCGCACCCTCATTTTCAGCAGACGCTTGGTTGTCGCCTAGCATTTGTCTCCGCCAATCAATGCAGAACTAACAGCATTCTCTGTCCCCGATCCACTTAAAGGCAACCGCAGATCCTTCGGCTGTGGCCCAGGATGACAACTCGCGCCCAACTCCCATCCATTACACTTGAGCGATGACCCGCGTCGCCATCGCTTCGAAGCCGCACAAGGAGGAGCTCGCCCGCATCCTGCCCGAACTCATCGCCTGGCTGCGTCAACACGGCTTCGATCCTGTGCTCGACGATGAGGGCGGCAAGTACACCAGCGCTGTGCCGTCATTCCCGCGTGGGGAGTTGCCCGCGCAGCATCCGGCGCTGGTCATCGTTCTCGGCGGTGACGGCACGCTGCTCTCCGTGGCGCGCGTCTTTGCCAATGTTGGCACGCCCATCCTCGGCGTAAATGTCGGATTCCTTGGCTTCCTCACCGAAATCCGTCTCGCCGATCTCTACGCTACCCTCGAAAGCTGGTGCGAAGGCTGTCATAAGATTGACGACCGCGTCATGCTCCACGCCGAGCTGTGGCGCGGCGCCTCTTGCCACTCCTGCTACGAGGCGCTCAATGAGGTGGTCGTCTCCAAGGGCGACATCGCCCGCATGGGCGAGTTTGCCGTCGAGCTCGACGGCACATCCGTCGCTCGCTTCCGCGCCGATGGCGTCATCGTCTCCACGCCGACCGGTTCCACGGCCTACACGCTCGCGGCCAATGGCCCCATCGTTACGCCCGATGTCGACGCCACAATCGTCACGCCCATCTGCCCGCATCTGCTTACGCTGCGGCCCATCGTCGTCCGCGGCGATGCCTCGCTCATCGTCCGTGTCGAAAGCGTGCCCAACGTCGCGCTCCTCACTGTCGACGGCCAGACTGCCGTCGAGCTGCGGAAGGGCGACGAAATCCGCTGCCATCGCTCGACATTCACCGTGAAACTGGTGCGCGTCGGCGACAGCGGCTTCTTCCAGGCGCTGCGCACAAAATTGAGTTGGGGTGAGATGTAGTCGAGATCAGTGCGTCAGCTCAGCCAGCAGCACCTTTGCCTTGACCGCCAGCGTGTGCGCCCCGTCCACGTCGCCTGAGGCCAGAGCGGCCTGCGCCTGTT
Source organism: Acidobacteriaceae bacterium (assembly GCA_030050035.1). Classification (GTDB taxonomy): domain Bacteria; phylum Acidobacteriota; class Terriglobia; order Terriglobales; family Acidobacteriaceae; genus Telmatobacter. The sequence goes on from JASIJW010000702.1 coordinate 1,771, forward strand.
TGAGGAACTCCCGGATCTGGTCCGCCGTCTTCTGTTCCGGGTCGCTCAGCGGGCGGTTGATATCTTTCAGTCCCTTCTCGATCGAGACAATCGACTCTTCCGTCTCCTGCCGCACGTCCGCCGGATCGCCAGAGGACAACTGCCCAATGGCGCTCACCGCCGGCGTAGCATCCACCGGCAAGGGCGGCGGCGTATTCTCCGCTTCCTCCGCATTCTTTTCCGATTTCCTGTGCCGAGGCCGGTGCGGCATCGCCTCGGTCGGGATCTTGGCATTTTGGATCTGTTCAGGCGGAATGGTATTTGCCGAGGGCGGCAGCTCCACGGGAGCGGGCTTCACCTCCGCAGACTGATTGGTCGCTGGAGGTGCAACCGGCTGAATCTCTATCTGATGAGTGCGATGGAAGCAGCCCGAGAGCAACAGAGGCAAAACGCAGACAGCGCTCCTGACAGGCCACTTCATTGATCCTTCCGCCAATCCCTTCTCCGGCATGCTTGCGGCGCGGATGCCCGAATCTCCGGCCACGCAATGGGGAACGCGCTCTCTCATCAACCGGCAAAGTCCTCGTAAGCAGATGATTGTCCCTGGGGTCCAATCATACCCGGTTTTTAGCGATCCCCGCTTCCGCAGATGCTCTATGTGCGAGCGCTCGCCGGTTGCAGATGCCGGCGTCCCCGATCTGACGCAGTCAATGGAATCCGCAGCCGGAATTCCGTGCCCGCGCCCAACTTCGATTGTACTTCCACGCCTCCGTGGTGCAACTGCAGGATGCGGTAAGTCATCGCCAGCCCAATGCCGCTGCCCCCTGACTTGGTCGTAAAGTATAGATCGAAAATCTTTTCCCGGAGTTCCTCGGGAATCCCCGTGCCCTGGTCGGCAATCCGTACCACCGCCGCGCGACCGCCTGCGCCGTTCGCCCCGCTCATGCGCTCCTCCTCCAGAATCACGTCCAGCCGGCCGCCTTCCGGCATCGCCTGGGCGCCGTTCTGAATTACGTTCAGCACTGCCTGCTTCAGCAGGTCTGCGTCCACGTTGGCCACCAGCGGATGCTCCGGCATCCGGCTCTCCAGTATCACGTTGCGCGTCGAAAGCTCGTCGGCCGACAGCGCCAGCACGTCGCCGATCACCGGCCGCAGGTCCTGCTCCCGTAACTGCAGCTCCACGGGCCGCGAAAAATCGACCAGCGTCTGCACCACGCGGTCCAACCGGCGAATTTCCGCGTCGATCACCTCCAGGTGCCGGGTCGCCGGCGACTGTGAATCGGCCAGCTTCGACTTCAGCAGTTCCAGGTGCACCACAATCGCGTTGATCGGGTTCTTCACTTCGTGGCCCACGCCGGAGGTCAGCCGCCCGATGGCCGCCATGCGCCGCGACAGTTCCAACTCGGACTCGATCGCCTCGGCTGACTCCAGATCGTGCAGCGTCACCAGCGCGCCCAGGTCGCGCCGCGAATCCTCGTCGTGGATAAAATCCACCGACACCTGCACGCGCCGGCCGGTCTCGGTGCGAATCTCTTCCTTGATCATGTCGGTGCGGTTCTCGAAGGCTTCGAGCAGCGCCGCGCCCAGCACTGTCGAGCGGTCGAAAACCTCCCATGCCTGCCGGCCGAGTATGCCGTCGCGCTCGCGCTGCAAAAGGCGGTGCGCCGCCTCTGACACCAGCACCGCGCGCGCGCCGCCGGTGAACAGCAGAATACCGTCCTGCAGGTTGCCGAGGATCTGGTTCAGGTTTTCCGTCAATGCGGAGAAGACCTCTTCCACGTTGCGCATGCGTTGGCCGATCATCTCGATCTTGTTCGAGACCTGCGCCACCATGTCCTGGCGCGGCTCGGCCGCTTCGTCCTCGGGCGGCGCCGGCACCGGCCCGGCCGCCGTCCAGTAGTCCAGTTGCATGCTGATGTCTTCAAGCGGCTGCAGCGCCAGGTTGCTCAACAGGAAGGCCACCACCAGAGCCGTGCCCAGCGAAAATCCCATCAGCAGCAGCGCATTGCGCAGCAGCGGCGCATAGCTGGCGCTCAGCAGCGTGGTTCGCACGCCCACGTTCACGGTGGCCAGCAGTTTGCCGTTGTTGTCCAGCGGAATCTCCACGTCATACACCCGCGGTATCCCAAATACGTCCCGCATTAACTGCAGGGGATCGGAGTTGAGAAGCTGTCCGTAATCGGGCCGGTAAGGAAGCGGCTTGCCCTGATTATCGGGATTGCTGCTTAGCAGGATCATTCCCTGGTTGTCGCCGATGTTGATGTCGTAGACGGTGAGCGAGTAGCGGTTTACCGAATCGACGACAGCTCTCAGCCCTGCATCGTTCTCTACCGTCTCGGCCACCAGCGCGCGCAACTCGCCGGGGTTGTTCGGATCTACCATGCGGTTCTGCAGGTCGTTTTCGAGGGCATTGCGCAGCGCCAGCCTGATTTGCTCGGCGCTCATGAGGCTGGTTTCGTAGGACTGGTGCACCACCGCGTGCAAGAGCTGCGTCACATAAACCAGCGAGAGCAGCCCCGCCACAAGAAAAACCAGCGCCGTAATAGCAAGAACGAGTTTCGTCTTCAGGCGCATGGGTGTGGCGTCTCGCGCAGGGTATGCCTGATGTCGATTGTACGGGTCAGTCTGATGGTTTTGAAGAGCAAGTCCTAAGGCCGGCGCGGAGTCCAGGCCGCGGAGTCCAGGCCAGGAGCAGTTTAGGAACCACTGTCGTGGAATGCGGGGAGCGGAGTTCAGGAAGAAACAAGGGGTTTTCAGGCCGCTGAAAAACAAGGAACGCTGGGAGCCTGGCCTTTAAGCCGGGACGGTTGTGAAAGGGTGCGGTTTCCGGGGTCCCCAGCGTCAGGTCTTTGTCGCTGCGGTGGTTTGAGCCGTCCCGCAAAGCCCTCACACCACCGTTTCCCGTGCGGTCCCGTAAGCCTTCAGCTTGTTGTGCAGCGTCTTCAGGCTTACGCCCAGGATTTCCGCCGCCCGCGTCTTGTTCTGGCCGGTCGCCTCGAGCGTGCGCAGAATCAAAAGCCGCTCGGCCTCATCCACCGTCGCGCCCACCTGCACCGGAATCACGCTGGCGTCGAAGCTCGGCCCGCTCGTCTGCGCCTGCGCCTTGCCGAACCCCGGCGGCAGATGGCCGGCGTCGAGCGGCGTGCCATCCGGGCACAGGATCACCGCGCGCTCAATCGTATTGCGCAGCTCGCGCGCATTGCCCGGCCAGCTGTAGGTCATCATCCGGTCCAGCATTGAGGCAGAAACACCGGCAACCCGCCGCCCGTGCTTCTCGTTCATCTCGTCCACCATGGCATCTGCCATCGCCGGCAGGTCGTCGACATGCTCGCGCAGCGGCGGCATCTGGATGTTGAAGACGTTCAGCCGGTAGAACAGATCGGCGCGCAAATGGCCGTGAGCCACGGCGTCGCTGGGGTCGCGATTGGTCGCCGCCAGCACCCGCACGTCCACATCCTGCTCGGTGCGCGCGCCCAGCCGGCGCAGCTTTCGCTCTTCCAGCACGCGCAGCAGTTTGGCCTGCGTGCCAATGGGCATCTCGCCCACCTCGTCCAGCAGCAGCGTTCCGCCTGAGGCCAGCTCGAAACAGCCCGCGCGCCGCTCCGCCGCGCCTGTAAACGCGCCCTTTTCGTGCCCGAAGATTTCGCTTTCGATCAGCGTCTCGGGAATCGCCGCGCAGTTCACCGCTACAAACGGCCGTGTCTTGCGCGGGCTCAACTCGTGCAGCGTGCGCGCCACCAGCTCCTTGCCCGTGCCGCTCTCGCCGGTGATCAGCACCGGCACACTCGAACCTGCAATCTGCTCAATCAGCGCAAAAATCTCGCGCATCTTGGGCGAACCGCCCACCAGTCTGCCCAGCACCCCGCTCTCGCGCAACCTTCGCCGCGCCACTTCAAGTTCGATTGTCGTTTGCCGTTGCCGCGTCGCATTTCCCAGAATCGTGCGCAGACGTGTCGCATCCACCGGCTTCTGTAAGAAGTCGTAAGCTCCCAGTTTCATGGCTTCAACGGCCTGTTCGATGGACCCCATGGCCGTAAGAACCACCACGGCGAGGTTCGAGGCCACATTCGAGTCCGGGCCAGCCCCCCCTTCGGCAAGCCTGGTCAAGAGTCCCATGCCGTCAAGCCGTGGCATTTTCAGGTCGGTCACCACAATGGCGGGTTCCCAGGCGAGTACTCTCTCCCACGCTTCGATGCCGTCTCGCGCGGTTTGGGTACGATACCCCCAACCGGAGATCAGCTCTGCCAGTCCCATCAACGCGTGTGGTTCGTCCTCGGCAATCAGTACTTTAACTCCGTTGTCCATTGTGGGTCCCGCCTGTTTTTCTGCTTGTGCTTTCCCTAGTAGAGTACCTTCAGATGGCTGTAAATAGAAGCCCGGAAGCCACCCGGCAGTGGTGCTATTCGGCCAGTTTTGAAGGTATCGGCCTTTTGCCCGCGAAGGGTGCGCGCTTATGCACGTACCTCCAAGTCCTCGAAGAATAAGCGGGCTTTAGCCTCTTAGGGAATGAACCTTGAGACGGCTCCGCAGTCCTACACTGAAGCCATGCTCGAATATGAAATCTCCCCGTCGGAAGCCGCAGAACTTCTCAAGCGAAATGCCGCAAAAATCGTCGACGTGCGCGAACCCTGGGAATTTTCGACCGCGCACATCGAGGGCAGCCAACTGATGCCCATGCGCGAAGTCCCCATCCGCGCCCGCCAGGAACTCGATTCAGCCGAGCGCATCGTTATCGTCTGCCATCTCGGCGTGCGCTCCATGCATGTTACGGCCTGGCTGCGCGATCAGGGGTTTGAAAACGTGCAGTCGCTCCGCGGCGGCATCGACGCTTGGTCCGTTCAGGTCGATCCTTCTCTCCCCCGCTATTAGCCTGCCGCAAAACGAAGCGCCGATCAAGGTATAAAGCGCAGGCTTTCAAGCCGGGATGGAAACCGGGGCTCAGGGGTCAGCGCCCGAACAGATACGTCACCTGAAACAGCCCGTTGTCGATTCCGGGATTCTCGTTTGCCGTGTCGCGGTTCGAGATGTGGTGCACGTGGAATTCCAGGCGGATCGACCGCCCCCTGGTCGCAAACATCTCTACGCCGGCTCCGCCGGAGAACGTAAAGTTGAACCACCCGGCTCCACTGATCGGAATCGCGCTCTTGGAGAACATCGTTCCCCCATGCAAACTCACCAGCGGCTGCACTCGCTCGCGCGGCAGAAAGTTCCAGTTAAATCCTATCGGCGTAATGGCTTCGCCCATCGTCCAGCGGCGTCCACCGCAGCTTGCGATCTCGGTCCCGGTGTATGTAAACCCGTCGTCCAGTTGCACCGTGTAGGCATCGGTATAGGTTCCGCAAAATACCACCGGCGCAGCATAGTATGTGTAGCTCATCGGCTGCGGCGTCGACTGCGTCACCACCACCTTGGTCAGCGGATCGCCCTCGATCGCTACCGGCAACACCTCCAGGCTGTACTGCCAATCCACCTTATCGTTCAGCCTAATGCGCCGGCCGTAAGTGAATCCCAGGTTCAGAAGTTTGCGCTGCTCGGCAAGTCCGATCAGGATGTGGCTGGAATCGTTCGAGTAACCGGCAAAAAATCCAAAGCTGTTGAGTCGCGCAAAATAGGGCCCGCTGCGCTCCTGTGCGCAGCACGGCGCGCACCACGCTGCCATCAACGGGAGAATCAAAGCAGGCAAAATCGAAGAAAAAAAACAGATGCGTCTGGCCAAGGCAAGCTTTCCTTCCTCGATCGAGGGATCGCATGGCAGAGTTTGCGTTGTTCAAGTTTGCCCGAAAATGTCGACCCGCGTTCGGCGCCAGTCCGGCCTTCTCTTGACAGGCGCGATGCGCGGAACACCGCCGTATACTCTTGTTTGGATGCGAGATCGGCTGTAAGGAGTGTCCACATGTCCCCCTCTGCAAGGTCGTCCGCCGCTGCCTGGGCCTCTCAGAACCACCACCGTTTCCTCGATGAACTGAAGGCTCTGCTGC
>JASIJW010000703.1:0-6356 GCA_030050035.1 Acidobacteriaceae bacterium
CGGCGAGCATGAAGCGCATCTTCATGGCGAATGTCTCCTGCGGCGGAGTGAACTAAACAGGGCGTCGATGCAGGTCTTGGCGCAGGTCTTGGCGCAGGTCGTAACTCTGGGCACGCCTCTGCTCCAGCAATCAGAGCCGGCAAAATGTCTGCATGATTCCCGTGAAGATAATACTGCCTGGGCTCTCGGAATCAGGAATGAGGAAGTTTTGGCACAGTTTCTCAGTTGAGAGAAAAGCATCCCTCAGGGGCTGAAGCCCAAGTGATTTTTCGGCTTGATCGGCACGACTGAAGTCGTGCCCTTTCAAAACTCCTCAAACTGTGACCGGACCAGCGTGGGGACTAATTACGCGCGGCGCGAGCGGAACTCCGCGCCGATGGCTTCGACGGCCTTGCGGTCAAGCATCTGCGCGGCACAGGGAAACACAACTTGCTCTTCTATGCGGATGTGCTCGCGATAAATCTGCTCGAGGCGCGTGGTGACGGCGTGAAGGCGGCTGCGGTCGACTACGGAGAGTTCGCCGTCTGCCATCCACCGGTCGAAAAGTTCGGCTGCTTCCTTGTGCAGTGCCTCGGACTGACGATGTTCCCCTTCCAGGCGCTCCACATCGTGCAAAACCTGAGCGGCTCCGCCCTGGCGCATGCGCGGGAACAGCGAGTTCTCTTCATCGGAGTTGTGGCGCGGGCCGGATTCGTGGAAATAGCGCAGCGCGGCCTCGACGGCTTCGCACTCCTCCGTGTTGAGCGCGCGGCCGTCCGCCTGCCGTGCGACGAGGCCCAGAAGGCCGACGAACCGCTCAATGCGGCGATGGCAATCCTGCAGCATGCCTATCGGATCGTCGAAACCTGCATCTGGTTTTGCACCAATTTGTACTGCCATCAGAACGCCTCCTGTGCCATCATCGGAATAACTACTGCACAGGTTTTATTCTAAATAAAATCTATATCGTTTTGCGATTATGTCGTGATACGATTTCGGCATGGCAGACTTAGCTGAAATGACGGCGAGCGATCGCCGTATCAACTCCCGTCCTGCTCCGGAGCCGCTTATAGGTCATATTCCGGAGCTCGATCTGGCCCATCTACGTAAGCTGGCCGAGTTCCGCTATCAGGTCCGGCGGTTTCTGCACATCAGCCATGTGGCCGCGGAAGGGGCCGGCATGCGCTTCCAGCAGTACCAGATGCTGCAGTGCGTTTGCGGCATGCCGGAAGGCGTGGAGCCGACCATTGCCAACGTGGCTGCGCGGATGTTCCTGAAGCACAACAGCACGGTGGAGCTGGTAGACCGCACCATTGCGCAGGGGCTGCTGCGGCGGACCGGCGATCCCAACGACCATCGCCGCATTCTGCTGCGGGTAACTCCCGAGGGCGAACGCATTCTGGCCTCGCTGGGAGAGTTCCATACCGGCCAGCTCGAAGAGTCCGGCCCGGAACTGGTGCAGGCGCTGGAACGCGTGCTGGAAGGGCGCGTGGAGAATAATGCGGCGAATGGCTCCGGGGCGGCGCGCGGCAACGGCGCGCAGGCGAAAAACGATGCGGTGTAAACCGGGGCGCGGATTGTGACGGACATCCGCGGGACCAGATGGATTCGCAGATCCTCTTCGCAGATCTCGACCCGGTAGCATAGAGAGTGCGGCAGGCCGCGCGCCCGCCGACTTGATGCAGCGGTAACGAGAGTACGCGATGCCCGCCACTGGCGCCAGACCCGCAGGAGCAATGGACGAAGCGCAAGCCGCGCAGGCGGTGCGCGAGATGTTCGACTCCATTGCGGGCCGCTATGATCTGCTGAACCACGTGCTCTCGGCCAATATCGACCGGCTGTGGTGGCGGCGCGCGGCACGGCGCTTCCGGGATGTGCTGGCGCAGCCCGAGGCCGCGGTGCTGGATGTATGCTGCGGCACCGGCGATATGACGATGGCGCTGCTGAAGCGCCGGCCGCACAACGCGCAGCCAGTGCTGGCCGCCGACTTTGCGCCGGAGATGTTGCGGCGCGGCGCGGAAAAATTCGGCGGGCCGGGCATCCGCCGATCGCAGCTGCGCGACGGCGCACCCTATGCCATCGCCATGGAAGCCGATGCGCTGCAATTGCCTCTGGGCGACAATTCTCTTGATCTGATCGTCACCGCCTTTGGGTTCCGTAACCTGGCCAATTATGCGGCCGGACTGCGTGAGTTCTATCGCGTGCTCAAGCCGGGTGGTCAATTGGGCATTCTCGAATTCAGCGAGCCGGGCGGACTTATGGGCAAGGCCTATGCTGTCTACTTCCGCCGCGTGCTTCCAGCCATCGGCCGCATGATCTGCGGCAAGTCCGGTCCGTACAGCTACCTGCCTGCCTCAGTGGGCAGCTTTCCGCCGCCCGCCGAGTTGCTGGCGCTGATGCGCTCCGTTGGTTACGCGAATTGCGAATGGCAGCCCTACACCTTCGGCATCGCCGGGCTGTACACGGCTGTGCGCGCATAGCACCCAAATCCTGCGTCCGGGAGAGTACGCTAATTATCGATATGCCAGGATCGGCCTTTAGCGCGTCTCTTGCTGAACCGCCAAACCGCGGCGGCGCCTTTCCCGTTCCGCCTGTTGTCCCGCCTGAGTTCTCGCGGGAAAAGCGGAACGTGGCGCGCAGTTCCATGCTCGCTGCCGGAGCCATGACTGTGCTCAAGCTCGCAGCCGGCATTTTTTCCGGCTCGATCGGCGTGCTGTCGGATGCGGCTCACTCTGGCCTCGACCTTGCCGGCTCCGCGCTCACGTTTTTCTCGGTGCGCGTAAGCGACAAGCCAGCCGATGAAGGCCACACCTACGGCCACGGCAAAGTCGAGAACCTTTCCGCTTTTACCGAAGCCGGCCTGATGGGAGTCTCCTGCGCGTGGATCATCTGGGAGGCGATGCGCCGCATCTTCGGCCGCGAGGTGGAACTGCACCACTCGCTGTGGCCCATCGCCGTGCTGATCGGCTCCATCGTCGTCGATCTCTGGCGCTCGCACAGGTTGCGGGTGGTGGCCGCGCGCACCGGCAGCCCGGCGCTTGCGACTGACGCTTCGCACTTTGCCTCCGATATCTGGGCCTCGGTCGCGGTGCTCATCGGCCTTGGCTTTGCCTGGATGGGCGAACGGATGAGCATTAGCTGGCTCCGCTACGCCGACCCGGTGGCCGCGATTGTGGTATCCATCATGATCCTGCGCATGACGGTGCGGCTGGGGCATGAGGCCGTAAGCGCGCTCACTGACGAGATTCCCGCCGAGACGCGACGCCGCGTGGTGCGCGAGGTGGAGCGCGTGAATGGCGTGCTGGCTGTGGAGCAAGCGCGCGTGCGCCGGGCGGGAGCCAATTATTTCGCCGATCTCACGCTCGCTCTGCCGCGCCGTTCTACCTTCGAGCACACCGGAGGCCTGGTGCAGGACGCGACAGACGCCGTGCACCGCGCATTGCCGGGCGCAGATGTGGTTATCCGCACGGTGCCGCGCGAGTCGCATGCCGAGAGCGTCTTTGACCGCATCCGCGCCGTGGCCGCGCGCAATAATGTCGCAGTCCACGAGCTCAGTGTGCAGTCGCACCAGGGCCGCCTGCGCGTGGAGCAGCACGTCGAGCTGGACGAGAATCTTCCGCTGCGGGAGGCGCACGACTTCGTCACCGCCCTTGAAGCCGAGATCCGGCGCGCTGCGCCGGAGATCGACTCCATTCTTACGCACATCGAAAGCGAACCGGCCACGATCGAGCAGCCCGAGGCAGTGGTTGAGTCCGACCGCAGGATCGAGCAGTGCCTGCGTGAGGCGGCTGCGGAGTTTCCTGAAATTGCCGATGTACACCAGATCACGGTGAGCCGCACCGGTGAGCACATTTATCTCGCGTGCCACTGCACGCTGCCCGATGATCTGAACCTGAAGAGCGTGCACGGCATCATCACTGCGCTTGAAGACCGGTTGAAGATAGCCTGTCCCGAGGTGCAGCGGGTCACGATCCATCCCGAGCCGGTGACAGATAACCGGCGCTGAAGCGGAATGCTCCTTCACGCTCAGGGAAAAAGATGAACAGCCGCACGGTTTTCAATTTCTTCCGTTTTGCTTCACTGCTGATGGTGCTGCTCGCCGTGGCGCTCCTGTCTGCCATCATCACCATGCACTTCGCCATTCACGGTGCGGAGGTGAAGGTGCCATCGCTTAAAGGCATGACGGTGGCGCAGGCGCGGAGCGAAACCGCGGGTCTCGGCCTCAATCTCGACGTCGACAACCGCTACTACTCGGGCGATGTGGCCGCCGGGCACATCCTTACGCAGTCGCCCGCGGCCGGCACAGTGGTGCGGCGCGCGTGGCAGGTGCGCGTGGCCGAGAGCCTTGGTCCGCAGCAGGTGGACGTGCCCGACACTGTGGGCGCCAACGAGCGCGTGGCCGAACTTGCGCTGCGCCGGGCAGGCCTCGAAGTGAACGCGCCCGCGTACCTGCCCGATGCGAACGTGCCTGAGGGTACGGTGCTGGCACAGGACCCGCCAGCGCACGCGCAGGACATTGCGCAGCCGGCGGTAACACTACTGGTGGCCGCGCCGGTCGAGAAAGGTGCAGGGGAAGATGCCGGGCAACATGCCGGTGAACAGGTTGGCGCACAGGCCGATGGTTACGTCATGCCCGACCTCATGGGGTTGCTGGCGACGACGGCCATCGCCACGATGGAAAAGGCTGGCATTAAAACGACGGTACAGTTTGTTGATGTGCCGGTGGCGCCGGTCGGCACGGGCAACGCGCCGATTGCCGCACCTGTGAAACCGGGCGCGGTCTTCGCGCAAACGCCGGCCGCGGGCTCCCGCATCGACCAGACGATCACCGTAGAACTCACGGCGGCAAGATAACGCCGCCACAATCGGCGCGGTAGCGGATCAGTTTCGAAGTTCTGCAAGATACGGACCTCAGAGCCTTCTGAAAAACACTCTTAGTTGAAGCTCTGTAAAAAAAGGCATCGCTCAAAATCGATCAGAACTTTAGCGTCCGAAGGAATATGCATTTAAGCTAACCCGCCAAGCAAGACAAGTGTGGCCGATGCGCTACGCTATGGTAGATTGCAGCGATCTGCTCTCGCTTGCAGCACGATTTATTGCTATGCGATCCGAACGACAATTCCATCAAGCCACCGGAGTGAAGTTATGCCAACGCCATTAGCGCGCGAGTTTCGCGACCAGATCGGTGATATCCGCGCCGCGCTGCTCGCGCTTCCCTCAGCGTGCGCCAATGGCCGCCGTCGGCGCGGCGGCTGGACCGGCCGCGAGATTTTGGGGCATCTGCTGGACTCGGCCTCGAATAACCGCCACCGTTTTGTGCTTGCGACGATTAACGGAAGCTACGCAGGTCCCAAGTACTCGCAGGATGACTGGGTGAGTGTCCATGGTTATGCCAGCCAGCCGTGGGAGACGCTGCTCGGCTGGTGGCAGGCAGAGCATGAGATTCTCACGGCCCTCGTCGAGGCGATACCGGAAGAACGCCTGCGGGCAAGCTGCACCATTGGAGACGATGAGCCGGTGACGCTTGCATTTCTGATCGAGGACTACATCGCGCACCAGCGCCATCATCTGGCGCAGCTTGTGGCTGCTTCGCAGCCGATCCCTTCCTGATCGCTTTCCGCAGCCGTAATCGCTGCATCGCCAACCTGTTTTCGGCATCCACTACGTTGTGCGCGACGGAAATCTCGGTCCCGAAGCCGGGAGCCGAGCGAATACAGGTGCGAACCTATTGTTCAATCTGACCAGATTCACTGTCACCGAGCTTTCCAAACCACAATTCCAAAATCTCAGGAATTCCAAAGTTTCGGGAGTCGTCCAATGCAGAAACGCAGACTCGGCAAAAACGGTCTCGAAGTGTCGGCAATCGGGCTGGGGTGCATGGGCATGAGCTTCAGCTACGGGCCACCCAAGGACAAGCAGGAGATGATCTCGCTGATCCGGGCGGCGGTGGACCGCGGCATCACGTTCTTCGACACGGCCGAGGTCTACGGGCCGTTCACGAATGAGGAGCTGGTGGGTGAAGCGCTCCAGCCGGTGCGCGACAAGGTGGTGATCGCCACCAAATTTGGTTTCTCACCTTGCACCGACGCCAGCGCAGGCTGGCGGCGCCTCAATAGCCGGCCAGAGCACATTCGCGAAGTGGCCGAGTCTTCGCTGCGACGGCTGAGGACGGATGCGATCGATTTGTTCTATCAGCATCGCGTCGATCCCGATGTGCCGATTGAGGATGTTGCCGGCGCGGTGAAGGAATTGATCCGCGAAGGCAAGGTAAAGCACTTCGGACTTTCAGAAGCGGGCGCAAAGACCATCCGCCGCGCGCATGCTGTGCAGCCGGTGACGGCGCTGCAGAACGAATACTCGCTGTGGTGGCGCCGGCC
>JASIJW010000704.1:0-5758 GCA_030050035.1 Acidobacteriaceae bacterium
AGCACCTCGTCGAGGACGGCGAGATCCGCCTTGCGCATGGGCGAGAGCAGGTAATCCCTGCCTGGTCGCCTTCCGCCGGCTGCAGCAGCCTCGGGTGGCAAGTTGAGCCCTACCCCGATGCGCAACCGCAACCACTCCTGCGTGCCCAGGGCGCCGGTTACGCTGCGGGCTCCGTTATGGCCGGCCGGCGAACCGCGTTCCCTGATCTTGAACGTTCCCAGCGGCAGGTCGAGCTCGTCGTAAATGACGAGCAGGTCCTGCGCGGGGTCCGCTTCGAACTCGCGAACCAGAGCGGAGACCGAAGCGCCGCTCAGGTTCATGAATGTATCCGGCTTGGCGAGGATGACTGCGCGGCCGCCGATGCGGCAGGTTGCAGTCATTGCCCGGCAGCGCCGGTTCTGGACCACAACGCCCTCCTGCTGGGCGATGCGGTCAATGGCCATGAATCCCGCGTTGTGCGGGGTCCACAGATACTCGAGGCCGGGGTTGCCGAGGCCCACGATCAGGAAGGGTCTCTGGGAATCTCCGGACTTGCTTGCGTCCACCAAGGCTTAATTCTTCGCTCCACAGGTGGCACCTAAGGAGAAACTGGAGAGAAGTAGCGTTGAAAAGCTTCCCTCAGGGGCTAAAGCCCCCGCATATTTCGCCGCGCTTGCGGCACGACTAAAGTCGTGCCCTTTCACAGAACACGACTCAGCGGGAGTTCTTCCCCAACCCGCAGTGTCGTGCTCTGATATAGACCCGCTCGGCATTCCAATTCTCCCGGTTCCGCTCCGTTATAACTACGCCTTGGCAGCTTACTTCTTCGCTCCGCCTTCGGGCTTGGCCTCGGCCTTGCCCTTCTTGGCTACTTCCGGCTCGGTGGGAGCAGCGGCAGCTTCGGTGGTTGCGGCAGCTACTGCGCCTTCGGCCGTTGGTGCAACTTCCTCGCGGATGGCGACGACGTGAGCCACGGTTGCCTCTTCAGCCGTGAGGTACTTGATCTTGTCCGAGTGCGGCAGGTCCTTGACGCGGAGAACCTGGTGCAGCGCGAGGTCGTTGACGTCGACGTCGAGGTGGCTGGGAATGTCGGCCGGCAGGCACTCGATTTCGACTTCGCGCAGAACCTGATCGAGGATGCCGCCCTCAGTCTTTACGCCTACGGGCGTGCCGATGAGCTTGACGCGCACGTGCAGGCGCAGCGTCTTGTCGAGCGCGATGCGCTTCATGTCGATGTGGATGAGCTGATCCTTGATAGGCTCGAACTGCCACTCGACGATCATGGCCTTGGCCGAAGCGGAACCGACTTTCACGTCAAAGATGGTGTTGTGGCCGGTCTCGGAGTAGAGGATCCGCGAGATCTGCTTGGGATCGACTTCGAGGGCGACAGGCTCGTGGCCGGCGCCATAGAGCACGGCGGGAATCTTTCCGGCGCGGCGCACGCGGCGCGCGGCGTTCTTGTTGAACTTGCCCTCGCGGGGCTGGGCTACGACAACTTCAGGCATTTCTTCTGGTCTCGTTTCTTTAAGATCGGGCACGGAAGAACAGCTTTTAGCTTCTAGCCGCTAGCTTTTAGCCAGGCTGTTCAGCAGTGGGCTGGGTTGCTCCGCTCCCTTTGCTAAAGGCAGCTTCTGGCTTTTAGCTGCCAGCCTCTAGCTGCCTGTTATTGTTGTGCTCGTTAGCTAGCAGCTGGAAGCTAGTAGCTAGGAGCTGTTCTTAAGAAAACAGCGTGCTTACGCTGGTTTCCATGTGAATGCTCTCGATGGCTGCGCCGAGCAGGCCGCTGATCGTGAGCACTTTAATCTTGGGCACTTTCAATGCCGCGTCGCGCAGGGGGATGGTGTCGGTGACGACCAGTTGCTCCAGGCGCGAGTTGGCGATGCGGTCGATGGCCGGGCCGGAGAGCACGGCGTGGCTGGCGCAGGCGTGCACGCTGGCGGCGCCGGCGGCATAGAGAGCGTCGACAGTTTTGACCAGTGTGCCAGCGGTGTCGATGATGTCGTCGATGATGAGGCAGGTCTTGCCGTGCACGTCGCCGACGACATTCATGATCTCGGCCACGTTGATGTCGGTGCGGCGCTTGTCGACGATGGCCAGCGGGGCGCCCATCTTTTGCGCGAAGAAGCGCGCGCGCTCCACGCCGCCCGCATCGGGCGAGACGACGGTGAGGTTGGGCAGCGCGAGATCGCGGAAGTAGCTGACCAGCACCGGGCTGGCGAAGAGATGGTCGACGGGAATGTTGAAGAAGCCCTGGATCTGGGCGGCGTGGAGGTCGACGAAGAGGGCGCGGTTGGCGCCGGCGGTGGTGAGCAGGTCGGCGATGAGCTTGGCGCTGATGGCCACGCGCGGGCGGTCCTTGCGGTCCTGGCGGGCGTACCCGTAGTAGGGCACCACCACAGTGATCCGCGCTGCCGAAGCGCGCTTGAGAGCGTCAATCATCACCAATAACTCCACCAGGTGCTGGTCCACCGGATAGCAGGTGGGCTGCACCACGAATACGTCGACTCCGCGAACGTTCTCGAGCAGCTGGAAGTAAACTTCGCCGTCGGCAAACCGCTGCAGCTTGGCTTCGCCGACCTTTACGCCGATATGCTCGGCGATCTTGCGCGCGAGTTCCGGGTTGGCCGTGCCGCTGAAGAGCTTGAAGCGCTTGTCCTCGCTCAGCTTGGCCGGCTTTTTGCGCTCAGCCGCGGTCTTTGCATCCTTGCCCTGATGCGAAGGCTGGCTGTTGCCCTTCGCTTTGTCGTCGGCAGGCTCGTTGGTCTTCATCTGGCCAGGTTTCGGCTCGTTTTCCGTTACCAAGGTTCCCGTTTCCATCTGAAACATTCCTCCAAGGCTGGTTGGCTTTGGCTTATTTTCGAATTCCATCTGAAAACTTTGGCTGGGCGACCAGGATTCGAACCTGGATAAGTGCCTCCAAAGGGCACTGTCCTACCATTGAACGATCGCCCAACATCCGTTCCGCAGCCGAGGGTGAGTCTTGCGAACCCGGTGTGCGGCTGTCAATGTTGAAAAGCAGCCAACAGCCAACAGTTTTATGCCTTTATGCCGCCGGAAACTGTCCGCTGTCTGCTGTGAGCCGTCAGCTCAATCCAAAATCATTTGGCGCCAGTACTGGGGCCGGGGGAGGGTGCGGGTTACGACCGTTCGCACCTCGGATTCCCGGAAACGATTGTTGACCCGGTACTGCGCCGCTTCTGCGTCTCCGCGGGTTGGGTAGAGCCCGAAGAGAGCTGAACCGGAGCCTGAAAGCGCGGCGTAGAGGGCTGCCTCCGGGGTGTGCGGACCCGCAATGAGGCGCTTGATCTCAGCAAGGGAGGGATGCTGGGGAAAGACGACCCGTTCGAAGTCGTTCTCAATCCAGCTCGTGATCCCGGTGCGGACAAGCGCGGACTCTTGAGGTCCGGCGAGGTCTTCCCCGTGGGAGAAGACACCGGAGGAGCCTTGCCCGGCGTTTGGGATATTTTCGACCCCAAATGCGCTTAGATAGGCTCGACTCAACTTGTTTAGTTTATCGGCACTTGCCTCCGGGGTCAAACCTTCGGTTGCGCAGAGGGCGTCCCAGTCGCGGAAGGCCTGCGGGGTGGAGACGCCTTCGGCGGGGATGGCCAGAAGGCACCATAAGGGCTCGAGATCGGGCAGGGGATGGACCTTCTGGCCGCGGTCGAGGCCGAGAACAGCGCCGCCGATGAGGAAAAGCGGGACGTCGGAGCCGACGCGGGCGGCTAGATCGAGGCGGCGTTTAGGCCAATTTTCGGAGATTCGCGGGGCGCTGGGATTTGTGCTTTCCCACCCTTCGGGCAAAATGCGCCCGAAGGATGGGGCACGGGTGCTTTGTTGCTGACTGGACGGTTCGTGGACTCCCAGCTCGTTCTCCAGGCCGATGAGTGTGGCTACTGCATTCGCCGAGCCAGCGCCTAGGCCGCCCTGGACCGGCAGAAGCTTTTCAATGTGGATGGAGACGTTGGCCGCTATGCCCAACTCGTCGAGGGCGAGCGAAACCATTTTCCAGGCGGTGTTGCGGCTGTCGGTGGGGACGGCGCGGTGGTTCGAGGTGAGGCGAATTGCCGTTTCAGAGGCCGGTTGGGCGGTGACCGTGACTTCGTCGAAGATTTCGAGGGTCTGGTAGACGGTGGTGAGACCGTGGAAACCATCCGAGCGCGGGCCGCCGATCCCGAGGCCGAGGTTGATCTTGGCGTGCGAGCGGACTCGGGTGGGCATATACCTCGATTGTAAAAGGATAGCGGGTGAAAATTTCGGCGGGGCGGGGAACTAGTGGGCGTAGACTTTGCGTAGAGTTACTGGTAGAGGATCGGCACTCAAGAACGTATGCATTTTCTGTTGTTCACTATCGGACTGTACTTTCTTCCGGCGATCATCGCGGCGATTCGGCGCACGCACAACTCCACCGGTGTTCTGCTTGTGAACCTGTTCCTTGGCTGGACGGTCATCGGCTGGTTCGCCGCGCTGCTCATGGCCATCTTCTCTGAGCCATACTACGTCTACTACCACTACCACCACCGCGGATGGTAAGGGCTGGCTGGAAGCTGCGCGACTGGCTCGCGGCGCTGGGGCTGTTTGCGGCTACGGCAGCCGTCATAGTGTGGCAGAATGCGCACGTTGCGGTGTTGTGGGACCTGGCCTACGTGCTCGACACGGCCACGCGCATCGCGCTTGGGCAGGCGCCTTACCGTGACTTTCCGCTCTCGCATGCGCCGCTCACGTTTCTGGTGCAGGCTGCGATTATCCGGCTGACCGGGCGGGTGTACTGGCACCACATTGTGTATATGGCCGCGATGGGCGGCGCGGGCACGGTGCTGGCGTGGAGGATTGCGCTCAGGCTATTCGGCGGCGTGCGCGGAGCGTGGTGGATGGCGCTGATCGTGGCTACGCCGCTGACGGTGCTGGGTATCTACTGCGTGTTTCCATTTCCCTCTTACGACTGCGACTGCTGCTTTTGGATTCTTGTCGCGGTGTGGGCGCTGTTTTGGGCGGAGCCGGATCGCGGCGCGGAGTGGGGACCCCACCCTAGCGACAAAAACAAAGACGTCGCGAGGATGGGGCACCCAGATCCAGTTATTGACGGTTCGGGAAGGGTGCGCGGGTTCGCTGCAGGCGTGCTGGCGTGCGTGCCGCTGTTTTTCAAGCAGAATATGGGGCTGGCGTTTCTTGGGGCGGTTGTGGTGGCCGCGGTCCTTTTGTTGATTGCCCGGCGGGATCGGATGCAGGTTGCCGTTTTGCTTGGTGTGGGCGCGGGGATGAGCGCGGCGCTGGTGGCGCTGCATTTCACGGCCGGCCTTGGCAATTATCTGCACTGGACGATTCAGTTTGCTTCGCAGCGGCGGTTGCCGGGATGGCAGCAGATGGCGGATGTTTACAGCGATCCGAATTTGTTGTGGATGCTGGGGTGCGTGGCGGCGGGGGCGTTTTTGCTTGGGCGGAGGATGGCGGATTCCCACCCTAGCGACAAAAACAAAGACGTCGCGAGGGTGGGGCACCCTGGAGTCTTGCTTGGGCGGAGGGTGGCGGATTCCCACCTTAGCCGCAAAGGCGCGGATAGGATGGGGCACCCTGGATTCGCGCAGGCGGTAGGAGTTTTGTTGGTTGCGGCGCCGTTTCTTTGGACGCTGGCTTCGCTGCTTTTCTATGACGATGCTGACGAGCGTGGGGATGTGCTGCTGGCTTTGTGGCCGCTTTTGCTGGCTGTTGCTGCGGTTGCGGCCGTCGCCGGCCTGGTGCGTGAACGAAGGTTGACGCTGCGACTGCTCATGCCTTTCAT
>JASIJW010000705.1:0-2595 GCA_030050035.1 Acidobacteriaceae bacterium
TGAGCAACAGCGCGTCGCCGGGCCACGCATCGCTGGCAAAGCTTGCGCATGTTCCCTTGTATGTGCCGCTCCACAACGCGCTCACCCCGGCGGCCGCCTGCTCGATTGCCTGCGCGGCATTGCGGCAGTCGGCAGAGCTGCGTGCGGGTGGATTGCTCACTGTGCCGATCCATACTGCAACGGACGGCGAGCCAGCCGCGGACAGCGCCTGCTGACTGGCCGTGTTGACCGAGCGGCCAACGGCGCGGCCGGTGGTGCGGTAGTTGACGGCAATCTGCTCGCCGGCTACAGGAGCCGAGCCGGTGTAGAAGACAAGCTTGCCGGTGCGCTCCACGTGGCACTCGGCGGATTCGGCAGTGGTGCCTATGCGCCGCGTATAAGGGCCGCCTGACGGCGGCGTGCTTACCACCCAGCCGGAACCGAGATCGGTGAGGTTGAAGGCGCGCATGGTGCCGATGAGATTGAGGCTGCTGGCGGGCACGGCCATGCAGAAACCCGGCAGCGAGCTGATGCCGCCGTCGTAGAGCGTAACCGGCGTTGCGCCCACGCCGTTGACGAATTCCTGAATCTCCATCTGAATCTTCGCCGATGCAAGAATGCCCGTGCCGCCTGCGACGATCGGTCCGTTGTCGCCGAACGAATAATAGAGCGACTGCTCGCGCTCGATCTCCGGGCAGTACACGCGCACGCGCAGCGTGTACTGATTGGCCGTGTTGATGGCGAAGGTTGTGCCCGCTGCCTGGCCCTCCACGAAGGGCTGAAGTGTGACTGCGCCGGTGCCTGCCTGCGCCGTGACCTGGAAACCGGCCGTACAACTGGCGGACACCTCCGGCGGCATGAAAAAGCCGCAGAGAATGCCGGTGCTGCCGGGCGAAAGCGTCACGCCCACGGCTTCCATCAGCAGCGTGCTGCCCATCTCGATGGGATCGAGCCAGGCGAGCACCGTCTCGCCGTCGATGCCGTTGCCGCCGTTCATCGCCAAGCCGTTTGGACCGAGGACGAAAGTGCCGGCGCTGCCCAGCGCGCTCCACAGCGTGGGGTTAATGGACGCCTCGTTAAATAGCTCGTAGATGAGCGTCGTCTTGGATGTTGCCGGAAGCCAGGGATCTTCAGCCAGAAGAAAGGTGGTGGTTACGCCATCGCCGAGGAAATATTCCGTGACGTACGCCCACGGCTCATTTTCGCCGCAGACGGTCACGTCGTTTGCCAGCGCGCGCTTCACGCTCGCAGTGAAGGCGAGATTTGCCAGGGTCAGGCTGCCGTCGGTTTCGTTGAGCGGGTGCACGATAGTGCCGACACCCAATGCGGAGAGCGCGCCACTGAGCGCGCGATACGCGGCCCGCGACATGCCTGCGGCCTGGCCGGCTCTGTCGCTCCAGTTCGAACCTGGCTCAGGAGAAAAATTGTTGACGGCCGTGGCCAGCGAAAGACCGGTGGTCGAAAGCGCCGAAGAGCCGGTGTGCGTTACCAGCGCCGTCAGCAGCGCGCCGATGGATTCGCTACTTGTGCTTTTGCTCGGCGGCATCATCAACTGGTCGAGCAGCAACTCGTCGCTCACCGCTTGAATAGCGGTGCGGTAACGCGGCCCTTCAAGGCCAACGCCGGCGTACTCGGGCAGCGGGCTTACGGCGATGTAGCCGGTGAAGTACACCGTGCCGTCGTCTCCGGTAACGGCCAGTGGCTGATAGCGCGCCGGCGCAGGCAGCGTGCTGTTGGCTGCGAGTGTTAGCCACAACTCGCAGATCGAAGGCGCATTGAGCTTGCGCTCGATAGTGAGCGGATGCGCCGCGTCGAGCGCTGCGGTGTAGTCCTGGTTGTTGATGGTGATCTTCATTGCGCCCTTTCACAGTGGTCAGTGATCAGCAAGCAGTTCCCGTGACCCATCCTTTCGCGCTGTTTGCGAAAGGGTGGGACGTGAGACTGCGCGTCAGCGTATCAATAAGCGGCAGACTAACCACTGCCTGGCTACACCAACGCATTGGCTGCCGGCAGAAAGCTGCGATAGCACACTACGCGCTCGCCATCGAGCGGATCGGTGACCGGCAGTGCCAGGAACTGGCCCTTGAGCAGTACGCGCGACTGGCCCAGCACGCTTGACTGGGCGGTTTTGTTTTTCGCATTGAGCGGCAGAACAGTCTCTTCTGCGCCGGCGCCCGATTGCAGACGCGGATAGTAAAAGAAGACGCGCTCGTTCTGGCTGCCTTCCATGACGAACAGCGCCGACCACTCCTGGTAAAAGCTGCCGCCCTCGCGATCGACGAAACCGGTAACCAGCTGCACCTTGGCGCCGGCCGCGGGCGCGCCGCCAGGCAAGGGCTCGGCAAGCGTTAATCCCGATGAGCTAACCTGAGCTACCAGCGCCACGTTGAAAGTCACGCGGCGGATGTACTCGATGTCGCTCAAGGCCTGACGCACGTACGCGCCGGCTACGGGGCTGCCGACAAATCCGGTCTGGCCGGTGTAGTCCACATCGACGGCCACGATTGAGCCAGCAGAAAATTTCGCCGCGTCGGAGGACGCAAGCAGGATGTTGGTGGCAGTCGAGCCCGATTGCGGCACCACGGCCGCCGATGGCTCCGCTCCATCGGCGGCCGG
>JASIJW010000089.1:0-3594 GCA_030050035.1 Acidobacteriaceae bacterium
ATATTTCCAATACCTCTTTCGCCATGACGATTTCGGGCTGGCGGCTCATAAGAACAACCCCACCCTCGGCAATCGATGCAGCCCCATCATCGGCCGGCAACTTGAGGCACGTGAGGCAAAGCAAAAATATGAGTAGCTGTGTTCTTGAATTCATTGCGCCATCCATTCTTGCATGTGGTCGACCGCTATCGGAACCCCCGCCATCCGCAGGCCTCATCCGCCGTGACGTTCTTTCCATCCAGCACAAAGCACGACGCACCGTTCAAATCGGTACGAAAGGTGCGCACGTGCGCAGATTCAAGCTCGTCCAGCACCTCACCCCGCGGATGCCCGTAACGGTTGTGCAGACCGCAGGAGATGACGGCCCATTGCGGCGCGACGCGCGCCAGGAACTCCGGCCGCGTGGACGTGATGCTGCCATGATGGCCGACCTTAAGCAGCGTGCTCGCTAGATCGGGCTCGGCCAGCATAGCGTCTTCGATCGGCTTCTCGGCATCGCCTTCGAGCATGATCGACGTCTTGCCGTAGGCCACGCGAAGCACCAGGGAATCGTTGTTGGAAGGCTCGACGCCGGGCCGATAATCGGCGAACGGCGCGAGAACCTCAACCTGCATTGAACCGAATGTGAAGCCGTCGCCGGCGCGAAAGCTACGCACGCGCGTATGCAGGGCGGCGGCCTCTGCCAGCAAATTGTCATAGGCAGGAAAGTGCGGATTGTTGCCCACCCACAGCTCTGCCGGATGAAAGTTGCGCAGCACGGCCGGCATGCCGCCCATGTGGTCAGAGTGAGCGTGACTCAGCGCAACCGCATCCAGATGACGGATGCCGCGCGACCATAGCGCTTCCGACACCACCTCCTCGCCAATGTCGAAATCCTGCGGAGCCTGACGCGGGCCACCGCCAAAGCCGCCTGCATCGACGAGCAGCGTCTTGCCGTTGGGTGCAATGAGCAGCAGCGAGTCGCCCTGACCCACATCGATGGCTTCGAACAACAGCGCCGAGCGCGGCCGATCCACCGGTCGCGGCAAAACCGCAACTACGCCGGCAGCGAGCAGTGCAGCCCAGGAGACGCCGCGCAGCCACGCACGCGAAAAGCCCAGGTACGCCGCGCCGATGGCCACAGCCAGCAGCAGGCAGAATGCGGCCGATTGCCACACAAGCGGGCTTGCAATGCGGAAGTCGCCGAGCGCCATGGAGCCAAAAAGCCGCACCAGCCACACGCCGAAATGCAGCACAAGCGCAGTGGCGGCGGCCGGAACGATCGCAGCCACAGGCCACGCGACAAGCGCCAGCACCGTGAGCAGCGCGGTAGGCATGAGCAAAACGAGCAGCGGCAGGATTAGCAAATTAACCGGCAATGCGAAGAGCGTGATGCGGTGAAAGTAGACAGCCATGGGAAGCGTCATGGCCAGCTCGATGATGCAGGAGACCACAATGAGCTCAATCGCGCGGATAAACGCGCGCACCACCCACGGGAAGGCCCGCCAGGCGATGAAACGGTTGGCCGCACGCGCCAGCCGTTCCGAGACCATCCGCAGCGCGACGCGAAATTCAGCCAGTTCCGGCGGCAGTTTGATATCGATGGCTACGAGGCCTAGATCACGCGTAGCACCCGCGTAGGGATGAATGGTGGCGCCCAACAGCGGCAGAGCGATGCCGGCCAGGGCGACGACCGCCAGCAGCGTCATCTGAAAGCTCGCGTCGAAGAGGCTGCGCGGACTGACGGCGAGCAGAACCAGCGCGGCAAAGCCGATCACATTCAGCGGGCTCCGTTCGCGGTAGACAATCCGACCGAGCAAATAGATCGTAATCATCCACAGCGACCGCTGTACTGGCGTGGCGAAGCCGGTGAGAAGCGCGTAAGCAAACGTTGCTGCGATCGTGAGGAGCGTGGCGGGCAGGCGTGGCAAGCGCAGACGGGCAGCAATCCAGAAGAAACAACCGGCGACGATTGCCAGATGGAATCCCGAGACCACCAGCATGTGAAACGAACCAGTGCGCTCAAACCCGGCGCGCAGCGAATGTGTTAAGTACGTGCGATCTCCGGCGACCATGGCGGCAAGCATGATGGCGTCGTCATCGCTCAGGCGTAGCGGCGCGGGCAAGCGGCGCATCGCTGCAGGCAGTGCCAGCAGCCGCGCGGTAATACCGTGCTGCCACTGTTCCATGCGGCATTCGAGCAGCGACTCCGGCCCGAGCCTGGCAGAGCCAACTTGCTCCACCTGATCAGCTCTCACGGCCGCCGTCGCCGTAATGCCCTGGTCGAGGAGATAGTCTGCGCGGCTGAATGCGCCTGGATCGTGATAGCTTTCGGGCGGCAACAGGCGCACGACGGCCTGCAGACGCTCGCCGCAACGAAATGGCTGCGCGGCACGGTCGCCCTGTACCGCTCGCGGCCAGCGAACGGTGAGGCGAACAGCACCACTGGCCGGAAGTTGCACATCTTCCGTATCCGTCACCTCTTCAAGCGAGGTAACGCGCAGGTCAATGCGTTGCGCGAGTCCGATGGTCGATGGCTCGTCGACGTTCTGCTCGATTTGGGAGCGCGCCGGCGCAGCGTCGATGACGGTTCCCTGCACAGTGCGCAACAGGCCATCAGAAAGCGCATCCAGTTCGGGAGCAGGAGCCGGATGCGGCTCCATCTCCGCACACCAGGCGCCCAGCAACAGCCAGAGCAGAGCGAGCGGCAACCAGGCAATGCGCAGTGCGCGCAGGGCAGCGACCGCGCACAGCACAGCAACTGCGGCAATTGCGATGAGCGTGACGGCTGGGCGCAGCCAAAGCCCGCGCGCGACGAGAATTCCGAGTGCGAAGAGCCACGCAGCGTGAAAAAGCGGAACCGCGGCCAAGCCAGTGGGGGCCCGGCCGTCAAGGCTCTGCGCGGTGCTGGCCGGCTCGGCTGCCATGCGGCGAAATTTGCGAAAGAATGTTGCGAACAGCGTATCAGGAATTGCAGACTCGCGCGAGAGGTTTCAGTTTTGCAGACGGAGATCAACAATCGTCTCAAGGTGGAAGGTCTGCGGAAAGAGATCAGCGAGCGTGAGCCGATCGATGACGTAGCCGGAGGCGATGAGCGTTCGCAGATCGCGGGCCAGTGTCGCCGGATCGCAGGAGACATACGTGATCGCGGGTGCTGCGATCTCTGCGAGCAACGACGCCGTCTCTGGGCCCAGCCCGGTGCGCGGCGGGTCAACGACAATTAAATCCGGAACTATCAGATCAGCCCGGCCCGCGCGCCTGTGATGCCGCAGAAAGTCGAGCGTCGTGGCTGTTTCGGCGGTGCCGGGAGTGCCGGCAAGATTATGCGCAAGCGCGGCGGTCGCTGCTGGAGCCGATTCAACGGCAACAACGCGACCGAAAGTTGTTGCCAGCCGGCGCGCGAAAAGGCCCACGCCGGCAAACAGGTCCCACGCGAGACCGCCGCTACGGCCCGCTGTGACGCGCTCTACCAGCGGATCGACAAGCCAGCGGTTAACCTGGAAAAACGCGCCGTGATCCACGCGATAGTCAAAGCCTGCGGCGCGATAAAAGACCGAGGTGACGCCGGCCTGCGCGACAGTGCGCGGCTGGCCTGCGCGCTGCTCGACAACCTCG
>JASIJW010000706.1:0-8212 GCA_030050035.1 Acidobacteriaceae bacterium
CGGCGCGCGATGCCCACCAGCGTGCGGCCCCTGCTTTCACACAGATGGCGGTAGCCGTGCATGGCAATCTCCGCGCCGGCGGCCTGAAGCGCGCGCATTTTGCTCCAGAACTCCGGATCGGGAGCAGCAGACTGAGCCGCGGCCAGTTCGGGGTCGGCGTTCGCGGGAATGACGGCTAGGATAGGGCGAAGATGAAATTCCGCGATCAGCGGCAGAAAACGCTGCCAGCGCTCCTGCGGCACTGTGGGGCAGAGATCGTCGAAGCGTAGGAGATATTGCGCAGGGGTGGGAAGAATCACGGTTCTGCTCCTTCCACCCGGCGCAGCAAACGGCGCGCCCAGTAGCCTAGAAAGAAGAACGTGCTGACCGTCCACAGTGAAGTGGCGAGGGCGATGCCCGCGACGCCGAAGCGGCGCATGAGGACGATGTTGAGAATCACGTCCAGCACCAGGTTGAGCGCGCCGCAGTAAAGGACCAGATCTGTGCGCCGCATGGCGACAAGAAACCGGTAGAAGACGCGGCTGGTAACGAAGAACGGAATCTGGATAGCGTACATGGCGAGCACGGGCGCAACGGCCCGCGTGTCTCTCGGCCCGAAGGCGCCGCGCTGGAACGCCAGGCGCACGATCCAGTGCGCGCCGCCGATGAAGAGAATGGCGATGGGAATCGAAACCACTGCAGTGACGCCCAGCCAGGTGCGCAGAGTGTATCGACAGGCTTTCCAGTCGCGATAGGCGATGATCCGCGAAATATACGGCACGATGGCCGTGGAGATGGCGCCGCCCATCAGCGTAAGCACGACGCTGACGAAGCGATTGGCATAGACAAGCGCCGAGAGGCTTCCCGACGGCAGCATCGCCGCCATGGACTGGTCGACAAGCAGGCCGCCTGAGGCGACCACGCCGCTGAGCAGTACAGGGCCGTACTGACGGCCGACCTCGCGCGTGGCTTCGTTCATGCCGTGCCACCACAGCCGGAAGCGGTACCCGCGGGTGTGCATCATAACGGCGACGATGAGCGCGTGCGCCGCAGAACCTGCAAGCATGGCGTAGACCACGGCCCAGATGCCCAGGCGATGCCCAAAAATAAGTGCGCCGCAAATGATGGCGATGGAGATGACCACCGGCGCAAGCGCAGGCAGAGCGAAGCGGTCGAGCGTGTTGAGGACGGCAGTGCAGTTGGTGGCGATGCCGGTAATAAGGATGACGGGCAGCAGCGCGTAGAAGAGCTGGATGGAGAGCGCGAGCTTGGCGGGCGCGAAATGCGAAGCGATGAGCGGGAAGATGGCGTGTGCGGCCAGCGCCATTGCGCAGGTTGCCGCGGCAAGCAGCAGGCACATCCAGAGCATGGAGCTTGAAAGAAGCTGCTGCGCGCGCTCCGGGCCCTCGCGCTCGCGCACGCGGACAAGAGTCGGAACAAGCGCCTGGTTCATCGACTCCGAGATGAGATTGACGAGCAGGCTGGGAATGAGCGCCGCAGCCAGGAAGGCATCCATGGCGTCGGAGCGGCCGTAGACGCCGGCGATGGCGATTTCCTTGAGCATGCCGGCCAGCTTGACCACCACGCCCACTGCGCCCACTGAAACCGCCGCGCGGAAGATGCTGCGGTTGACGCTCGCGGCGTCGAGTGTAGGCGCGGCCTCGGTGCTTGTTTGGAGGCTGGATGACATGGGCGATCAGCCAAGGCCTTCTGCGGGTAGACCGACGAACGAATCAGACTGCCCGGGCGCGGGAAAACAGTCGGCCAGCGCGGCATGATCTTCTTCGGCGCAACGGCCGGCCAGCGCGACGAGCGCGAAGAGCAGCCAGGTGACGCGGCTTTCTTCCACCGTGAGCGTAAGCGAGGTGATGGCCCAGACCGCCAGAGCAACGAGAAGCGCAAGGCGCAGATGGCCGTCCGTTTTGAGCGACGACCGGTAGACGAGCGCGAGGATGATGATGGCAAGCGTAACAGCGCAAAGGCCGCCTGCAACGGCAACCGAGAGCAGCGTGTTGTGGGCCGTGTCACCAGGGGCCAGGCGCGCGGCGGCCACGAAGGTTCCCGCGCCTGTGCCCAGGATGGGCGCGCGCGCAAAGGCGTGCCAGCCCGCCCACCAGATATTGATTCGCTGGTTGAGATCGCCTCTTGTCAACTGTTGCGGGATGGTGGCCAGCCGGTCGAAGATTTCATGCGGAATGACGAACCACAGACCGGCAGCAATAGCCGGCAGCGCCAGCGCGCCCAGGATCACGGCGCGGAGATGAGTGCGCGCCAGGATCACGGCGCAGCCCGCCATGGCCACGACGGCCGCTACAAAGCCGCCGCGCGAAGCGGTGAGAAGAACCGCGACCAAACCCAGCGGAAGATAACCCAACCCCAGCAAACGCCCGAGCCAGCCTGATTCGCTGCTTTCAAGCAGCGCGGCCAGCGGGAAGCCGATATCGAGAAAACGCGCCACGTCGTTGGGGTCCTGGCCGTAGGCGGCAAAACGAAGCTGGCCGGCGGCGATCGCTTCAGGCGAGCTGAAGTTGGCCAGCGTGAGCAGCGCCAGCACCCAGGAGCCGGCGATAAAGGCGCGCAGCAGAGCGCGCAGATCGCGCGGAGTATCGGCAAACTCCCAGACCAGCCAAACGACCATCATCTCCTGAAAGAAGCCGCGCATTTTTTCGAGCGTCGCGTCGCGGTCGATGGTCCAGAAGAAGGAGCAGCAGAAGAACAGATAGAGCGCGAGAACCATCCACTGCAATGCGCCCGGCGCGCGAATGCCTCCGTCTTCAAAAACTGCAGGAATGGCAACGAGCAGCAGCAGGACACCAGCGATTCGCGCCACGTTGCCGAGCGGCGGGCCAACATCCAGCGAGTACTCCCACGGAATGGCAAAGGCATAGACGAGCAACAGCACCCATGCGAGCCTGCGCATCGCTAATACCTCTGCGAGTAGACCAGTGCCGAGTAGATGGTGACGCCGAGGGCGGATTGAATGGCCGATTCCATTGTGCGGTTCCACAAATTGCGGCCGACGGAGTCCGGCACATAGATAATGTCGCGGTCGTGCACGAGCTGGTCGGGGTCCTGTCCGCGAAGCATGCGCCTGAGGTTGAGCGAAGTAAGCGTGCGTCCGCCTTTCTGCTCGCGGATGAGGATGGCCTTGCCAGTGGCGGCGTTCATCGACGGCCCCCAGGCGAGCGAAAGCGCCTGCACCACGGTGAGCCCCTGCACGGGATCGACGGGAAATCCGCCGGGACGAATCACGTCGCCGACCACGTAGACCAGGCCTGCACGGCTCACTTGCACGGTGTCGCCGGGGCTGAGCTCGGGGTTGTGGTCGCCCGCGGTGTCGGTTCCGCTGGGATCGAGAACGACCGGATGCGGGGTTTTGGGGTCATTCGCGTGATAAATGTTCACCAGCCGGCCGGCATTGGGACCGAGACCGCTGGCGGCGGAGATCAGATCGAGCAGGCGATGGTGCACGGTGTAGGGGTAGACGCCAGGATGGGCGACTTCACCGAGCACGCTCACATCCTGTCCCGCATAAGAAAGGACGAGCACGGAGACGAGCGGGTGAAGCAACATGCCCTGCGACAGCAGCGCGGCCTCGATGGCGTGCGCCGCGGCGCGCTCATCCATGCCGCCAACCTGGACTTCGGCGATCATGGGCAGCGTGACTGTGCCTGCGTCGGAAACACGCACGGAGGAATGAAACTCCGGCGTGTGCGATTCGCTGATGTCGAGCACATCGCCCGGGCCGATGGGACCGGGCATGGCGGCTGCAAGAACGGGCGTGGAGCCGGCTGCCGCGGTAGCGGCAAGCGGCGCGGCGGGCACATCCCACACCTGCGGCGCTTCTTTTGGATCCGGCAGGCTGCGCCGGTCTACAGTCGGCGGAAAACTGGCCACGCCGGTTGGCAAACCGGAAGTGCTGGGTGTGGGCGCCTGCGCATGCAGCGTGACGCCGGCAGCAAGAACCGCGAGCAGAAGCGGCATCGTCCGGCTTGCGCTGTTGCGCATCGATTCGGGCAACGACTCGGACAAGAGGACACCTCCCACGGCCACCCACAGGCCGGCAAAGAACGTGATGGCGAGATAGAGCGGCAGATCGGGAGAGACAGGCTTGACCGGCTGACGGGCCGGATCGATGACGCGGATGTTCGAGCTGTGCACGCCGGCGGCGAGGCCGGCTTCTTCCACCTTGGCGAGCACCTGCAGGTAAAGCTCGTGGCTGGAATTAGCCTCCTGGCGCATCATGGCGTATTCGCTGGCGGCCTGGTTTGATTTGAGCGCTTCGGCCGTAGCCTGCGCGAGGCTCTGGCGCGCCAGTTGCTCGCGATCGACGGCGGTTTGCCAGTTGCTGCGGAAGCGGTCGAGAAGTTTCGTATCCTGCTCCTGTTTCTGGCGGTCGAGATCCTGGAGCTGACGGCCGATTTCGACGACGCGCGGAAAATTGGGACCGTGCTCTGCGCTTAGCTGCGCGGCTTCCTGCTCAAGGTCGCTCCGGCGCGCGTGAATCTGCTGAAGAGCGGCGGTGGCAAAGCCGCCGCTCTCGGCCGCAAGGCGCGGATCGGCGGCGATGACCCGCTCGGGATCGCCCTGCTCTGCGGCGCGGTATTCAGCTTCGGCCAGAATTCGGTCGGTGGTTGCTGCGACGAGTTGCCGGCTCAGCTCGTCGATCTCGAGCGCGGCAGAGCTGTGCTCGGTTTCGCCCGGCTCGCCGTCGGCGGTGGTCTGCGGCGTGGCCACAATGCTGTGCGCGGTTTCGAATTCAGCGAGGCGCGTCTCGTCGGAGTCCACGCGAGCTTTCAGCTCCTGAAGCTGGCGATCGAGCCAGGAGGAAGCCTTGGCAGTTGAATCGATCTGGCTCTCGCTGTCCTGCTCCTCATAGGCGCGGATGAGGCCATTGACAACTGCGGCCGAGAGCGCGGCGTCGCGTGAGCGGAAACGAATTTCGATGAGCAGCGTCCGCGGGATCGTCTCCACGTGCAAACGTCGGTTGAAGCGATCGAGCAGCCAGGCCTGAGCTTCGGGCGAGGGCGCATTGGGCTGGAAACCCGGGAAGCGGCGGGTGAAGTTTCCGCTGAACCCCGGCGCCTGGTATAGGCGGAGGCCGGTGATGACCCGCCAGGCGAGCTGGTCGCTGCGCAGTTCGCCAGCTACGGTTTCAAGCTCGAGCGGAGCGCTGAGCAGCGAGGCGGAAACCAGCGCATCGGCCGAGCCGAGATTCAATGAGGAGGCCGGCCCGGTGCGCAGCACGACTTTGCCGTCGGCCTCGTACTGGTTGGGCGCAACAAGGCAATAGACAAGGCAGAGAAACAGCAGTCCGCCTTCGATGAGTAAGACCAGACGGCGGCGGGCAATAAGAGTCCGCCAGAGGTCCCACAGCGAAACATTGCGGCTGCGCTGGCCCGGTCGAGGTGGTGAGAGCAGCTCTACTTCTTCATCGGTGGTGACGAACTGAGCAGCAGAAGTTTCCGCCAAACGCACCCGCCTCCGTTATCCCTCGCACAGGGATTTTCCCCTGGAGAGCACGCGAGAGTTGTTGTGGGGAGATCGCAGGTATTATTACCTATTTTCCCGGTTTTTTTAGAGTGAACGGTAATGCTCGTGTGGAAAAATGGGGACGGAATTCCTCGCCGGAGATACGGGCGAAGCCAGGATTAGCAGGAGCAAATGCCTGCTTTGCAGAAGAGACGAACGAAAAGCCGGACGCCGCTTGTTCCTGCCGATTGCCACTTTAGTCGCTGTTGCGGTACCACTCCACCGTGCGCCGCAGGCCTTCGCGGAAGTCGACAACGGGCTGGTAGCCGAGAAGTTCTTCTGCCAGTCGGATGTCGGCGAGCGAGTGTTTTACGTCGCCGGCGCGCGGCTCCGCGTAGGCCGGCTCGCCCCGATAGCCGGTCAACTCGCGCAGGATTTTGAAAGTTTCGTTCAGCGTGATGCGCGCGCCCGTGGCCAGGTTCATGGATTTGCCGGCTACCTTCTCCGCGGGCGCAGCCGCTGCCAGAAGATTGCCTTTGACAACATTTTCGATGTAGGTGAAGTCGCGGCTCTGCTCGCCATCGCCGTAGATAGTGGGCTGCTCGCCGGCCAGCATCTTGCGGCAAAAGATGGCCAGCACGCCGGAGTAGTGCGAAGTGGGGTCCTGGTAGGGGCCGAAGACGTTGAAGTAGCGCAGCGTGACGGTCTCAAGCCCATAGACATGGGTGAATGCGCGCATGTAATGCTCAGCCGCAAGCTTGGCCACGGCGTATGGGCTTTGCGGCTGGGGCAGCATCTGCTCATGCTTGGGCAGCGTGGGCGTGTCGCCGTAAACCGACGACGACCCGGCGTAGATGACGCGGCGCACGCCGGCCGCGCGGGCAGCGTTGAGCAAGTTTACCGTGGCGTCGACGCAGTTTGCGTTGGTCGTAATTGGGTCGGCGACCGAACGCGGAACCGAGGCGAGCGCGGCCTCATGGAAGACGATCTCGACGCCGGCGCAGGCTTTCTTGCACGTCTCCGGATCGGTCAGGTCGCCCTCAATGAATTCCATCCCTTCCTGGCCGAATTCCATCGCTTCGAGGCCCGCAAGGTTGGCCCGCTTCCCCGTGATGAGGCTGTCAATGCCGCGGACCGAGTCGCCGCGCGCAACGAGCGCGGCGGCAATCGAGCGGCCGATGAAGCCTGCTGCTCCGGTGACGAGATATTGAGCCAAGGTTCACTCCGGATTGCGATGGGCGCTGCTTCCAGAATACCGTTGTCGAGCGGGCCCACCTGCCAGGCCATACAATCTTGCTCATGGGCATGACCGTGAGCACCACCACCGACGAAGCAGGCCGCGCCGAACGGCTGAAGCAGAAGATGCACGCACGCCAGGCGCGGATCGGCATTATCGGGATGGGGTACGTGGGGCTGCCGCTGGCGCTGTTGTTCAGCCGCGAACGGTTCCGCGTGACCGGCTTCGACATTGCCGCGGACAAGGTAACGACGCTCAACAATGGGCGATCGTACATTGTGCGGATTGCACCGGAGGAGATTGAGGAGGCGCAGCGCGCCGGCTTCCGCGCAACTTCGGACTACTCGGAGATCGCGCACATGGACGCGGTGATCATCTGCGTGCCCACGCCTCTGGACGAGCACAACCAGCCCGACCTGAGCTATGTGCGCGGCACGGTGGAGTCGATTGCGCCGCATGTGCGCGAAGACCAGCTCATCGTGCTCGAGAGCACCACCTATCCCGGAACGACGGAAGAGATCGTGGTGCCGCTGCTTGAAGGCGGCAATCCAGGAGGGTTGAAGGTTGCGCGCAGCAACCAGGAGAAAGATTTGCACGTGGTCTTCTCGCCCGAGCGCGAGAATCCGGGCGACGATTCGGTGGCCCGGCAGGACATTCCCAAGGTTGTGGGCGGATGCGGGCGCGTGGCGGTGGAACTGGCCTCCGCGATGTACGGCGCGATTTTTCGCCGCGTGGTCCCGGTCAGCAGCCCGTCAGCAGCGGAGATGACCAAGCTGCTCGAGAACATCTACCGCTGCGTAAACATTGCGCTGGTCAACGAGCTCAAGCAGCTCTGCATGCGTATGGGCATCGATATCCACGAGGTAATCGAAGCGGCGCGAACCAAACCGTTCGGGTTTCAGCCGTTTTATCCGGGACCGGGCCTGGGCGGGCATTGCATCCCCATTGACCCTTTTTATCTATCATGGAAGGCGCGCGAGTTTGATTTCCGCACGCGCTTCATCGAGCTGGCGGGCGAGATCAACACCGCCATGCCCTACTTTGTGCTGGAGCAGATTGCAGCCGCGCTGAACCGCAGGCAGAAGGCGCTGAAAGGCGCAAAAGTACTGGTGCTGGGGCTGGCTTACAAGCGCGATGTAGATGACCTGCGCGAGTCGCCCTCGCTGACGATCATCGAATTGCTGCGCGAAAAAGGAGCGCAGGTGGCGTACAACGATCCGTATTTCCCCGCCGTAGGCCGCGGCCGGCACTACGACCTAAACATGAGCTGCGCGCCTATGGACGGCCTCGGCCAATATGACGCCGTTGTGATCGTGACCGATCACACCAGCTATGACTATCGCGCCATTGTGGAGCAGTCGCAACTAGTCATCGATACCCGGAATGCGACAAAAGGCATCGAATCGGAGAAGGTTGTGCGCTGTTAGTGCAGCCTAACTTCCCTGCCCCATTACGCGCTGTTCGGCGACGGCCTTCACTCCCATCGTGTATGTTGGTTTTGGTTCGCCCTGATTGGCCTATGAT
>JASIJW010000707.1:0-9000 GCA_030050035.1 Acidobacteriaceae bacterium
CATGCTCGTCGCGCGCAGAATATCCAGGAGGAATTTCGCGGTCTCGTCGTTCTGACCCATGCCAGGACCGATGGCGAGAACATTTTTTCCGGCGGTGAAGGCGGCGACGCGATCCGGCGCTGCATTGGCTGCGGCGATGTGGCCGTCCGGAGTGGCATCGAGCGGCCAGGTCATGAGTTCAGGCACGTACGAAGCGACGGCAGCGAGAGCAGGTGCAGGCACGGCGGCGGTGACGAGGCCGGCGCCGGCGCGCAGTGCGCCCAGACTCACCATGGCAGGCGCGCCCGACTTGCCACCAGCACTGCCGAATGTGCCGCCGACGGCCAGCACATGACCGAATTTGCCTTTGTTGGAGTCGGCCGCGCGGGGACGCTGGACAAGTTCCAGCGATGCGCCCGCCCAATGAAGCCGCTGGGATGAGAGGATTGCTTCCTCCGGCGAGCCGATGGGCGCAACGACTACGGGCTGGTCCCAGCGGCGCGTCAGCTCGCCGAAGACATGCGCCGGCTTGGGCGCGGTGAAGGTAATAACAGCATCGGCGGGAAAGACGGGGCCGTCAGGCGTCGCGCTGGTTGAGTCAGCGGGCCAGCCCGAGGGCAGGTCGATTGCGAGTGAGGGCGCGGAGCAGGCGCGGACCCAGTCGAGTGCAGCCAGCGCCAGGCCTTTCATCGGCGGCTTGAAACCCGTTCCCAGAAGCGCGTCGATCAGCAGGTCGCATTGGAGCGCGTCGTTGTGCCGCGCAAACTCCTCTGGCGTGGCTACGGCATGCACGCGGCCTTGAATTGGGCTGTTAAGCTCCCGCCAGGCAATGGCGGCATCGCCGGCGATGCCGTCGGGCGAGCCGGCGAGCAGCGTGGTTACTTCGAGGCCGGCTTCAGCGAGCAGCCGCGCGGTCATCATGCCGTCGCCACCGTTGTTGCCGCGGCCACAGAGAACGGTGATGCGGCGAGCGCGCGGGAAATGCAGCCGCGCAAGCCCGGCGACGGAAGCTGACGCGGCGCGCATCAGGTCGATGGATGGTATGCCGAAGCGCTCGGTGGTGGCCCGGTCGCAGGCCTGCATCTCGGCTGCGGAAAGTACGTTGATCATTGCGGCAAGCTCCGTGCCATCGATGCCATTGTATTCGGACGCCATGCTTACTTTGGCTGCGCATTCCCTCCGGGGTTAAAGCTCTATAGCGGGGCGCCGCTGATCGTACGGACTAATGCCCGTACGCTTCTCGACCTTTAGCCTGTGCCTTTGCCGGTCAAAAAAGACCGCCGAAATGTCACTAAAAAGTAATTATTTATGCAGCTCTCAGCTATAACTGAATCGCTTTGGCTGCTGGTGCGACGACGGCAACAAAAACTCTTGCGGCCTTTATACCTTTTCCGTATACTCCGCTCAAATCCCGTTGAATTGCTGGACTGGCCGAACAGATTTTCAACGAGTTTTCTCTCCTTCCATAAGACTGCGGTATTCGCGCTCTGAACTTTTGTTCCGTTCTTCTTTTAGAGCTGCTGAACGCGCTACGACCGACTGCACCAGTGTTCTGTTTTCCGCCGCATTTTTCGCGGCCAAGAAGTCGTTCTCGAGACGCACGCAGAAGCAACACCACCTTTCTTTGGAGGCAATATGAGATTCAATCGATTCCTTGTCCTTGCCCTCGGATCGGCTGTATTTGCCGTTGCCGGATGGGGGCAGTCCACCGCCAGCCTTACGGGCACCGTAACCGACCCCACGGGCGCCGTTGTGGCCAACGCGCGCGTGGTGGTGCACAGCCTTTCGACGGGCGCCGATCGCGTGATCCAGACCGACTCAGCTGGGATCTACGCTGTTCCCTCGCTGCAGCCGGGCGATTACAGCATCCAGGTGACGGCTTCCGGGTTCAGCACGTTCTCGGTGCCGAAGGTGACGCTCGAAGTCGATCAGAGCGCCACTGAAAACATGCGGCTGGCCGTTTCGGCTACCGGAGTAACGGTCGAGGTGAACACGGCTGAGACGCAGATAGAGGAGCAGACCATCACCGTAGGCCAGGTGATTGACAACACGGCGGTGCAGAACCTGCCGCTGAATGGGCGGCACTTCCTGGACCTGACGGTACTGACGCCGGGCGGCGTGGTGGCCGATACGGCCGGCAGTCTCACATCGCCGAGCCGCGGCCTGGGCGCCAACTCGTTCATTACGGCCGGCAACCGCGAGGACTCGGTAAACTTCCAGATCAACGGCATCAACCTGAACGACATCAGCCAGAACCAGATCACCTTCCAACCGTCGATCAGCACCACGTCAGAGTTCAAGATCGATAACTCGACCTTCAGCGCCGAGTACGGGCGCAGCGATGGGTCGATTGTGAGCGTGGCTACGAGGTCGGGAACCGATCACTTCCACGGCGAGGCCTTCGATTATTTCCGCAACGAGGCGCTAGATGCGCGCAATTACTTCAACCGTGCTTTCAATGCGACGACCGGAGTGCCGCTTACGGCAGGCACGGGAGACAAGGCGCCGCTCAAGCGCGATAACTTTGGCGGCGATGGCGGAGGGCCCATCTGGAAGGGGCACACGTTCTTTTATGGCAGCTATGAAGGGTTGCGTCAGCATCAGGGGATTCTGCAGAACAGCCCGGTGATCTCGGCGGCGAACCAAACCGCCATCGCGGCGAACGCGGCCAACGAACCGATTGCGGCTAAGCTCGCCGCGCTGATTCCGTTGCCTAACAGCGGGAGCAACTTTGTTTCGTTCACGCCGGGGCCTGTGAATATCGACCAGTACACGGGCGACATTCTGCACAACTTCAGCGAGAAGGATTCGCTGCACGGCTTCTACGCGTTCCAAAACGACATTCGCACCGAGCCGGCACTGCAGGGAGACACGATTGAAGGCTGGGGCGACCACAGGCATGCGCACCGGCAGATCGGCACGCTGAGCGAGACGCACATCTTCGGCTCGAACCTGGTAAACGAAGCGCGGCTGGGCTATAACCGCATCTTCATCACCTTTAATCCGGCCAACCTTACCAACCCCACGAGCGTGGGACTGGAGGATGGACTGAGCGGCAATGTGGGCTTGCCGCAGACCACGCTTTCTGACATCGGCCTGACCTTCGGCGGACCGTCGGGATTCCCGCAGGGCCGCACGGACACGACTGGCGTGCTGGCTGACACGCTGTCGCTGCTCAAGGGCAAGAACACGATAAAAACGGGCGTCGAGTTCCGCCGGTATCTGGTGGCCAGCTTTGCAGCCAACATCGGCGCAATCACTTTCACGACTTCAACCACACCCACCAGCCTGTTCCAGACCGACCAGACCACTGTGTTCAGCGTGCAGCCGAATAACGTCACGAGCCGCATTTACGACAACGCACTGGGCGCCTTTGTGCAGGATAACTACAAGGCCACGCCGCGGCTGACGCTGGAGCTGGGCATGCGCTGGGAATGGAACGGGACGCCGGTGGAAGGCGCCAACCGGCTTACCATTTTCAATCCTGCCAACGATACGCTCACGCAGGTGGGCACGAACGGGCTCTCGCCCACAGCCTCTTATGGCCAGAACTACAACTTCGAACCTCGGCTGGGCTTTGCGTGGGACGTGACAGGCGCGGGCAAAACGGTGCTGCGCGGCGGATACGGCTATCTGGTCGATCAGCCGGTATCAGGCGTGGTTTCCCCCATGGCTTCGAATCCGCCTTTCAGCACGGCGGTTTCCTATAACAGTTCCACGCCGATTCCGCTTAATGCGCTCTATGCCGACGCCAAGCTATCCGGCGTCGCGCTGTCCTGGGTAAACCCGAAGTTCTCGAATGCTTACATCGAGAGCTACAACCTGAACCTGCAGCAGGCGCTGCCCGGCGGCATGATCATGCAGCTTTACTACGACGGCTCGCTGGGCCGCCACCTGCTTATCATTACCAACGCCAACCAGCCGGTGGGTGCGTCTACGGTGCATCCGTTCGCCAATCTGTCGGCCAGCAGTCCGGTGGATCCGGGCGGGGCTATCGGCTCCAATATCGGCGAGCGCAACAGCATCGGCTTCTCCGACTACAACGCGCTGTGGGCGGTGATCAGCAAGAACATGAGCAACGGGCTCGACTTCAGCATGAACTACGAGTGGACCAAGTCGATGGACATCAACTCGCTTGGCTCTCAAGGGGTGTTAAACATACCCGACAGCACGAATCCCCATGAGAATTACGGGCTCTCGGATTTCGATGTGCGTAATCACATTGCCGGGATCGCGGTGTACAACCTTCCGTTCAAGGGCAACCGGTTCAAGGAGGGCTACCAGCTTTCGAGCATCTTCCAGTGGCAGACCGGCAATCCGGTGAACATCGTATCGGGGAGCGAGGCCTGGAACGGGTTGACTGGCGATGCGCGACCCAATCTGGTGGGCCATTATGTTCGCCAGAAGCAGCAGCTTGGCGGTTCTGCCAATGTGACGCTGATTTCGAATCCCGGCAGCACTGCGTATGGCGGGTCGGTATGCGACCTGACGAACTTCACTTCGGCTTGTATCTTCGAGGTACAGGGAACGCAGGCAAGCTCAACAGGGACAACCGCACCCAGCGCCTACACCGGGCTGGGAACCATGCAGCGCAATGCGATCACCGGACCTGGGTATGCCGATCTTGACATGTCTGGCGAGAAGGACACGAAGCTTATCGGCGAACGGCTCAGCTTTAACTTGCGCGTGGATGCCTTCGATATTCTGAACCATCCGAATTTCGGGCAGCCCTCGGGCAACGTGCAGTCGTCGCTTTTCGGCCAGATCACATCGACGCGATTTGCGACGAGCGATGGCGGCTCGTCGCGCCAGTTGCAGATCAGCGGAAAGTTTGTCTTCTGATTTGCTGGACGAATTCAAGGGCGTGCGTTACGAGGGCGGTTTAGGAAAGTGTGTGGGGTCACCAAAATCGTGCAAGGCCGCCGCTCCTTGTGGTCGCGGCGGCTCAGCAGTGATGGTTTCTGCCTGTAGCATTTCCTAAACCGCCGTATGCGGGCGCACGCCCGTTTGCATTTTTGCGAGGAGATTTTCGATGCGCCGACGCACGTTTATCCAGACTCTGCCGCTTGCAGCCGCGGGAGCAGCACTTGCCGGAAGTCTACCCAGCAACGCTCTTGATCCCACATCGCTGGAGCATCCGCTGGCACCGTTTCAGGCACCCGGGCAGGAACGCTTTACACGGCCCGACGTACACGCGGGCGACAGGCCCTCGGGCGCGAGCTTTGCCTCGCGGTCGCCAGCGCTCGGCTTGAATGGCGCGGCGGGAACGGCGCATCCGCTGGCGACGCAGACGGCCATCGACACGCTCAAGCGAGGCGGCTCGGCGGTGGATGCGGCGATTGCGGCAAATGCAGTGCTGGGCTTTGTTGAGCCGGTCAGCTCGGGACTGGGCGGCGACTGTTATGCGTTCGTGTGGGATCCGAAGCTGGGCAAGGTGACGGGCATGGCCAGCTCCGGCCGGTCGCCTAAATCGCTCACGCTCGAAACGGTGCGGTCACGGGCTGTGAACGGTCATATTCCGGCGCTGGGCGCGGTCAGCGTTTCGACGCCAGGGTGCCTGGGCGGCTGGTGGGCGCTGCACCAGCGATACGGCAAGCTGAAATGGGCCGAACTTTTCGAGCCGGCGATCTATGCGTGCGAACACGGCGATCCTACGCCGCAGATTATTGGTTTTTATTTGAAGCGCAACATGGCGGCTTTCCTGCGGCCGAACTCCGGCGTGGAGGAAACAGCGAATGCCGTGCATACCTACATGCCGGGCGGCGTGGCGCCCAACGAGTACGATGTGCGGCGCAATCCTGACCTGGCGCACACCTACCGGATGATCGCCACCGGCGGTCGCGACGTGTTTTACGACGGGCCGATTGCCAAAACCATCGACGCGTATTTCAAGCGCATCGGCGGATGGCTTTCTGCCGAGGATTTGCGCGAGCATCATGCCGAGTGGGTTGAGCCGCTGGTGACGAACTACCGCGGCGTGGACGTGTACGGCATGCCGGCCAATACGCAGGGACTGGCTACGCTGCAGATGCTCAATATTATCGAAAACTTCGATCTACGCGGCTTCGGGTTTCAATCGCGGCAGTCTTTGCAAGTGCAGGTGGAGGCCAAGCGGCTTGCCTATGAGGACCGCGCGCGCTATTACGCGGATCCGCACTTCGCCCAGATTCCGATCGAGTGGCTCAAGTCGAAGGAGTATGCGAAAGAACGCGCGAAGCTGATTCGCCTCGACCGGATTCTCGATCCTGTTTATCCCGGTGAGGCGCCCAGCCATGGCGACACTACCTACTTCACCACCGCCGACAAGGACGGGATGATGGTGTCGATTATTCAGTCGAACTTCCGCGGGATGGGGTCGGGGCTGGTGGCTGACGGGCTGGGATTCATGTTCCAGGACCGCGGGCAGCTGTTCTCACTGAAGGATGGACATCCGAACATCTACGCGCCCGGCAAGCGGCCGTTCCAGACAATTATTCCCGGCTTCGCGGTGCGCGATGGAAAACCGTGGCTGGCGTTTGGCGTGATGGGCGGCGACATGCAGCCGCAAGGGCAGTCGCAGATCATCATCAACCGCGTGGATTACGGGCTGGATGTGCAGGGCGCGGCCGACAGCCCGCGCTGGCATCACGAGGGGTCGTCGCAGTCGATGGGCGAGGATCGGCCGGGACTGGGCTCGCGCGGGTTGCTGCATCTGGAATCGGGCGTGCCGATCGACACGCGCAAAGCGCTGATCGATCTGGGCTGGCCAATGGGGTTGAGCGACGGAGGATTTGGCCGCTACGAATGCGTCGAGCACCGCATAGAGGGCACAGACCGCGTGTACGCAGCAGGCAGCGAGGTGCGCTGCGACGCGGTGGCGTTGGCGTATTGATCTCGTGTTTACTTCGGATTTGGTTAGCGGCGCTCGCGAAAGAAATTGCGCAGCAACTCGGCGGAAGCTTCTGCGCCAATTCCCTGCTCTACCTGCATCTGGTGGTTGAGGCGGGGGTGGTTCAGCACGGAAAACACCGAGCCGCAGGCTCCTGCCTTGGGATCGGCGGCGGCGTAAACCAGCCGGTCGAGGCGTGCGTGAATCATGGCGCCGGCGCACATGGCGCAGGGCTCGAGCGTGACGTAGAGCGTGCAGCCGCCAAGACGATAGTTGCCGAGGGCTGCGGCGGCGGCGCGCAGGGCGATGATTTCAGCATGCGCGGTTGGATCGTTGTCGCGCAGCACGCGGTTCTGGCCGCGGGCGATGATTGCGCCATCGTGGACGACCACAGCACCGATGGGGACTTCGCCGGCATCGCCGGCGCGGCATGCTTCGGCCAGTGCGGCTTGCATGGGGTCGCTGTCGGCGGGTAGAGGATTTTCTTCGGTGATCATTGAAGGTTCAGGATTATTTTAGTGGGGTGCGCTGCAGGCCTGTAGGGGCGCTCGCGGCTGCTGTAGATCGCGGAGAAAAAGCAACCGCAGATCCTTCGCTCGTTTCCCGTCGGGAAACTCTCTCTGGATGACAATGCTTTGGCTCGCAGCTGTGTTGGCTACTTGTGCGGCTATACGGGGCCGGCGAAGGGGAGATCTTTCCAGACGAGATACTCATCGAGCAGCTCGGCCACCAGCACCGCGGTGGGCACTGCGACCAGCGCGCCCTCAACGCCGGCGAGGCCGAAGCCCAAGAGCAGCGCGACGATAATCGACAGTCCGGGAAGGTTGACGCGGCTCTGCATGATGCGCGGCGTCAGATAGGAGTTCTCGACCTGCATGTAAACCAGGTAAAAGACGGCCACGCCGATGACGCGCGTCCACGAGTCGATGGCGGCAATGAAGAGAACGAGCACGATGCTAATGGCCGCGCCGAGCACGGGGATAATGTTGAGCAGCCCCGTGAGCACGCCGAGCGCGTAGGCATAGCGGACGTGAAGCAGCGCGTAGACCGTGGTGCTGCAAACGCCGAGGATGAGCATGAGGCTGGCCTGGCCGAGGAGCCATCTCTCCATGCGGATGGCAGAGCGGCGCAGCGTCTGGTCGAGACGCTCGCGGCGCTGCAGCGGAATAAACGACAGGAACCATCGATAGGCGATGTCGCCCTCGAGGATGAAGTAGACGGTGAGGATGATGCCGGTGGCGATGTCGGTCAGCCTGGTCGCCACATCCTTGGCGGAATGCAGAATGCCAGTTGCGGTCTCACTGGCCATACCCTGCAGCCGCTCACTTAGCTGGCCAAAGTCCATCCGGTTGATCAGCGGAATCCGATGCACCTTGCCGATGAGCTGCGGCAGCGCGGGGGACGACTGCGTGCTGATCTGCTCCAGATCGTGCACGACTGGTGGGACAGCCAGATATCCGAAGCCGGCGAGGAACGCAGCCACCGCTATCAGCATGAGAGCGACGGCCGCGCCCTTTTTCGGACGCCAGCGGCCAATGTGCAGACGCTCGACGGCCTGCACCACCGGCATGAGCACCACGGCAAAGAGCGCAGAGACGTAAAGAATGATCAGCTCAATGCGCAGAATCCACGCCAGGTACCCGGCAATGGCGAGGGCGAATGCAAAGACGATGTTGGCGCGCGGAGTACGGTGCTTTCTCGTTAGGTCTGTCATGCCTTGGCCTTGCAAATTCCGAGCGAATGAACTTGGAGCGGGCCTTCGATTCCTGTTCTCTATTCCCTGCTCTCTACTGGTCGCCGCCGAGGATGGAACCGATGACGCCCCCGAGGATTCCTCCGCCGATGGCTGGCGCGACCTGACGGGATTCGCCCTGCGGCAGATACTCGCTGATCTGGTGCGCGAGGCGGGAGATGGGTAGCGTTTGCAGCCACACGGCGCCGGGGCCGACGAGCTCGGCCAGAAACAGGCCGTCGCCGCCGAAGATCATGTTGCGGATGCCGGGCACCATCATGATCTGAAAGCCGACGCTCGTTTGAAATGCACCGACGTGGCCGGGATGCACGCGCAGCACTTCGCCGGGAGCGAGATTTTTTTGCACGAGCTCGCCCGAAAGCTCAAGCCACGCGGTGCCCATGCCGCCGACGCGCTGAAG
>JASIJW010000708.1:0-2988 GCA_030050035.1 Acidobacteriaceae bacterium
CCTTCGAGCAATACCGGCGAAAGCGTAATCACCGGGCAATGCGCGTGTGCCAGCGTCTTATAGACCACGCCGTGCCGTGTGATGGCCGCGAACGCCGAGGCGCCCTGCGCGCCGAGCACGATCAGATCGGCGTTCTGCGCACGGCTCTGGTAGAGCAGTTCCTCGGTCGGGTCGCCGGGTACGACGATTGTCTGGATGTCGACGCGCTCCTGCAGTTCAGCCGGGACCAGCGAAAGCAGATCCACTTCTACATCGTCCAGCGAGCGGCCGGCGAGGACCTCTTCGCGCTGCTGCGGACGGATCACATGCTGCAGCAAAAGCCGCGCATCGTGCTGCTCGGCCAGTCGCGCCGCAAACTCTGCCACCACGCGACTGAAACCATGCATGGTTACCGCGCAAAGAACGGCGCGTACTGCGAGCTGACCGCCGCTTTCCACTTCCGGCCCCACAAAATGCACAGGGGCGCATGCGCGCCGCAGCACCGCCTCTGCCACTGAGCCTACAAGCACCTTGCTTGCAGGGCCAGGTGAGTGCGTACCCATCACGATGCGATCGACCTCGCGCTCCCTGCAATAGGCCAGAATCTCGTCTGCCGGCAAGCCAGGCCGCACAGCAACTTCGCAGCGCACGCCCGCCTGGCGCACACGCTCGGCCAGTGGCTCCAAGTGCTGTTGCTGCGCGTGCTCGGCGGCCGCGTAATCGTAATAGTGGATTCCCGGGTTTTCCGACTCGGCCACAACCAGCGCGTCGTATGCGTGGAAGAGGATCAGCTCGGCATCGAATTGGCGTGCCTGCGCCAGCGCATACTTAAACGCGTTCTCATTCGGCGGAATTTCCGAGGCGAACAAGATCGCGGAAGGCCTGGTCCAGCTCTTTCTTAGCGCGAGTGCCATGGGAAAAACCTCCTGCTCATGGATCCACTATGAATATGAAGAATATGAATTCGCATTCACTGAGCCCACTGCAGCAGTACCTTGACTTACAGGAAGATATGACCTGGTTCACGCAGTGCGAGCAGGACTGGCGCTCCAGCTCATTCTTTCGTCTCTGCTTTCAGTTCTGATCATAGTAAGATGCAAAGTCTTAAAGGTCCGTTAAGATCCGCGAAGTGGGTTTGGGCGGCCCATAGAAAGTTTTGACCGGAACGAAGTGCCCGTTGCAACGCTTGAGGGCAGACCGATTGCGGCCCGCGCCGACTGAGTACGTACAGGCATGAAACTGCTCAAGCAGGGAGATTCGCGGGTCGCAGGATTGGTTGCCTGACACAGAAAAAAATTTTCGGGTGCGCCGGGGATGGTGCGCGCTTGGCATTTTTTGACCGCAGGATCCTCCCACTCTTTGCAGATGTTATTGATTCTGAATTTGTTGTCTAACATCCGCTTCCTGATAGCCATCCGATCGGGCTTGGGGAAAATTCGCGCTCGATGTGCTTGCTCTGTCCTCAACATTTGAGCGTCCATATTGCCGCCCACAACTATACAGTGTATAGTGAGTAGCGATATACGGTGTATAGATGGAAGATCAAAACACAACTTCGAGACAGATTTACGAATCTGCGCTTCGCATCCTTGAGGCTGAAGGACCTCAGGCTGTAAGCATGCGTCGCGTGGCCAAAGAAGTCGGCATCACCGCCATGGCCATCTACCACCACTTCCCAAGCCGGGAAGCTTTGTTGAACGCCGTGGTTGACTCCGAATTCGAACAGCTAGTTAAATTTATCGGTCAATTGAATGAAGAGCAGAGTTTCGAGGCTGCGATGATCCACATTATGGATGGCTACATCGATTACGCCCTCGCTCATCCCCGCATCTTCGATTACGTCTTTTCGATGCCGAGGCCCGGGGCACGCCAATTCCCTGATGACTTTCGTGCCCGCCGCTCGCCCACGCTGAATATCACCGCCGACATCGTGTCTTCCTGGATGAAACTCGGCAAGCTCAAGCGGGATGACCAGTGGGAGATTGCCATGGAGATTTGGGCTCACATTCACGGCTATCTGACGCTTTGGCGGGCTGGCCGCTTTCACTTGCCTGAGGACGAATTCCGCAAGCTGGTTCACCGTTCTTTTCGGAGGTTGGTCTATGGACTCGCACGCTGACTCTCTCCGCCGTGCATTGGTGATCTTGTGCGCAGTTGTTTTAACCGCGGGCGCATACTATGTGTCATCCGGTCTTCAGCGTCTCTGGTGGCCGGTGTGGCTCGCACCGCTTCCCGTTCTTCTGCTGGCTCCCAGATTGCGCGCCTGGCAGGCCTTCACCGTCGCCCTGGCCGCACACGCGCTCGCCGCTCTTAACTACTGGAGCTACTTGCGCCACGTCGTCCTATTCCCAGTGGGGCTATCGTTGGTCATGGTTCTGGTTCCGGCGGCTGGGTTCGCGCTGGCTGTGGTCTTCTATCGCGGATTGCTGCGGAAAGGTAGTCCCTGGCTCGCTGCGCTTGCGTTTCCCGTGACCATGGTGGCGGCAGAATATCTTTTCAGCCTTTCTCAGGGCACATATCTCAGCACCGGTTACACCCAACTGAGCAATCTTCCCGTTCTCCAGCTCGCGGCGATCACCGGGCTTTGGGGAATAAGTTTCACCGTAAACCTGTTTCCCGCGGCCATTGCCACGCTCGTCTGGGCGCCGGCAACGCTCCGCGTTCGCATGGCGGCTGCTCTCGTTGCGTTTTATGCCTGTGTTCTTTGCTATGGCTTCTTGCGCCTTTACATCGCGCCTCAAGCCTCCGATTCAGTTCTCGTGGGTCTTGTCGAAACCCACGCCGGCCAAAACATTTTCCCTCATGACGCGCAAACCACAATAGCCCTGATGCAGGAGTACGCCGCACAGGTGCAGCCGCTCGCCGCCCGCGGCGCGCAGTTCGTCATCTTTCCTGAAATGTCGGCGCTCATTCCGGATTCTGCCTCTGCCAGGGTCGATGAATTGTTCGAGAAGACCGCGCGGGATGCGCATGTGCAGGTGCTTCTCGGTGTTCTGCACCCAACGGACC
>JASIJW010000709.1:0-4658 GCA_030050035.1 Acidobacteriaceae bacterium
CTTCACACACGTAGAGATACCGCGCGCCAGCCCGGCAGCGCCAGTCGTTCGGCCGCCCCTGCGCAATCGCCTCCTGGAACTTGTCGAACTGTGCATAGTTCGACTTCTTCCGCCGGCT
Source organism: Acidobacteriaceae bacterium (assembly GCA_030050035.1). Lineage (GTDB taxonomy): Bacteria > Acidobacteriota > Terriglobia > Terriglobales > Acidobacteriaceae > Telmatobacter. The sequence goes on from JASIJW010000709.1 coordinate 119, forward strand.
CATCGCAAAGTACACCTCGGCCTCGGCCGGCGTCAGCGGCTTCAGTTGCCCGTCCCCGTCGTGGATAATCCCGATCGTCGACTCGAACCCCAGCTCCAGAGCACGGCGCCCAATGGTAAGCGCATCCTTCGGGTCCTTGAATCCCCCGCCCACCACCGAGTTAATGTTCACGTGGAACTCGGCATGCTGCGCCAGCATCTCGAGCTTCTTATCGAGCACCTTCAGGCTCTTCTTCGAAATCTCGTCCGGCTCGACGTTATCGATCGAAATCTGCATGTGGTCGAGCCCGGCCCTGTTCAGCCGCTCGATCCTCTCGACATTGAGAAGGTACCCATTTGTAATCATCCCGGCAATCGCGCCCGTCTTGCGCATCCGCCGGATAATCTCGTCGAGGTCTGGGTGCGTCAGCGGCTCCCCGCCCGAGATCCCGATCATCGCCGTCCCCAGCCGTCCCAGCGCGTCAATACGGCGGAACATCTCATCGAGAGGAACGGGCTTCGACACCTTGTCGTACTCGTTGCAGTAGGCGCAGCTCAGGTTGCAGAACCGCATCGGAATAATCTGCACCAGCACAGGATGGTCGGTCGAAACCAGCGCCCGCGCCACCATCGCATACTCGCGCAACTTCCTCCGGGCCCAAACCATCCGCCCACGCATCGTAGCTCTCCGGGGAGTTGCCATCTTTTCTATTGAAACACAGAGGCAACCATAGCCAGTAATGAGAATTGGAGGCGATCTTGGCAGGTCACCGCCTGGTCAGGTCACCGCGTCGCCCGGGTCGAAGAACCGGAACGCGCCGCACGCGCTCACGGAGTTCAAAGGGGATAAGATAACCTTCTTACAGTGCCATTGCGGATTTCTTTGCCCAGGTCTAGAATCCACCCATACAGAATTAGTGCATGCTTCTGCGTGAATTTGTCATACCTATATTGCAGGTTACAGTTCATTAGAACAATTCGCGCGCGGGCCTTTGCAAGATCTAAGGAGCCGGAAGCGTCGCACAGCACCTCATTCCGTAGTCCTCAATAGCAGAGGAACGAAATCATGGAATCAGGTACTGGGGGATATGCGATTGTCGTTCAGGCTTCGGTGTACTGCTCTCCTTGCCGCTGCAATTTGTGCCGCACCGTGGGTGATGGATGCCCAAACACTCCCATCGCCGCTCACAGCGCCCTCGCCCCATACGCTCGCGTCCCATACGGCCGAGCGCAGCACGGTTCCCGGCTCGGTCTGCAATCAAACCAAGCTGCCTTCGGCAGCTTCTGAAGCTCTCGAACTCGTCTGTCAGCGCGCGCCGTCCCCTGACAAATTGCCCTCAGCGCCTTCGTCTCAAATTATTGTGGTCGGCTTTGTCGGCGGATTTGTGTCACCTCATGATTTGCACCATCCCGAGAATCTCTTCGCGCCTTATCTGCACGAGCATTACGGAGACGAACTTCACGCGAGAACTTTTTCAAATCATGACGCAAAGGACGCGCTGTCCTACGTCCGGCGCCTTCTCGATGAAAATCATGACGGTGTGGTCTCGAACCAAGAAAAGAAGAACGCCAGAATCATAATTTATGGCCACAGCTGGGGAGCTTCAGAGACTGCTGCCTTTGCGCGCGAGCTTGGACGATTACAGATCCCTGTACTTCTCACAATCCAGATAGACATCATCGTAAAACCCGGCCAAAAGCCCACCATCATTTCGCCAAACGTCGCAGAAGCGATCAATTTCTATCAACAGCACGGTCCACTGCATGGCCGGCCAACGATCGTCGCTTCAAACCCGGCGAAGACCACAATCCTCGGAAATAATCTGATGGATTACAGTCATACACGCGTGAAAACCAGCAACTATAGCTGGTTCGTGCGCACCTTCAATCAGCCGCACCACGAAATTGAAAACGACCCGCTCATGTGGAATCGGATCGCATTGCTGATCGATGCGACAGTTACGCATCCGGCCCATCTCGACCAGCCGCAAAGCGCTCTTCCCGCGAATTCCCTCCAGACTCTTTCGCCAGCGAGCTCAGGCCAGCCGAACCTTTAATACTGTCAGAAACTCGGCCGATCCGGTGGATGGAACGAAGCAATGATGCCTTCCGGGTCCGGTCCCGCGTTCGCGCAACTTCCTCCGGGCCCAAACCATCCGCCCACGCACCGTTGATCTCCGGGGAGTCGCCATCTGTTCTATTGAAACATAAGGCAGAAGATCGCATTCAATTGCCAGAGAGCGCCGTGATCGGAACGAAGCTGGACGCAATTTTCTGAATAGTGCTCACGAGATTCGTTCTAGCAGAGCTATCGGGCACGGGCGCATGCGAACGGTCTGGGAATTCGTCATACTCTCGGCCATCTAGTGTTCGCCCAGTCTCGTGTTTCCTCACTCCGCCCCATTGCTTAAAGAAAAATCGTACCCTGGAGTCTCTACATTGCTTGCGAAGTGATCTCACCCATCGTGGATCAATCGATCGTGCTCCGGGACCACTTTCCCCGCCGACAATCATCCAATCGATTGCTCGAAGGTCTACTTGGCCAAGATCCTCGATCAGCGGTTCTATCGAAAGAAATTTGACAGCAGCATGGGATTCTCTCAGATGAAGCACTCTCGGAAGCCCATACTTGCGATCCTCCACACTGACCCCCCACCAAATGTGCTTCTGGTGGCCGGCAAAACTTAGCTTGTCGTTCAAGAGGTCACGCATCCTAAGAGAGCGCTTCGTCAGCACTTGGAACGTGTGCCAGGAGGCCTCGACCATTACCTGTGCGACAGCTTTAATGTAGTCGTCAGAAACTCCCTCATGAAACAAATCACTCATCGAGTTCACAAAAATCATCTTTGGTGTCCGCCAGCGCAACGGATCAGCTAGCTTCTCCGGAACAAGCCGTAAATCAAATCCTTGCTCGAATGGGTGTCCAGTGACACCGCGAAACCGCTCTGCGAATCGTTCGGCATAGCAATGCTTACAGCCTGGGCTAATCTTTGTGCATCCGCGAACCGGGTTCCAGGTAGCGTCTGTCCACTCGATGTTGCTTTGAACGCTCATGGCTTCTCCTATGGAAATCGTATTAGATCCCGGCCTTTGATTCCGGTCCCCTTTGATGTGACCGGCGTAACGCTGACAACTCCTGCGGACCGGAGCTCGTGAACAACTGCGCGATAGTGTTTTTCCAAGAAGGGAAGGTCCCAAGTTCTGCCGCGAATATCGTCGAATGCCACCTGCTGGCCACTAAACTCCCGCAGCAATATCGCCTTAAGCTCATCTGACTGGGGAGTCTCAGAGATCAGTACGCCTTGAGCAGTTCCGGAAAAATCGAAAGTCCCTTCTTCGTCACCGAGCGGCCACATGACTTCTTTCATCAGCAGAACGGCCTTAAGGCTGTTGCTGGCATGAATCAGATAATACTTCGTTCTTTTTCCGCCCACGCGATCCTCGCGTGCGTCATATTGGATTCGAAAAGGGAAAATATACTGTGCGGAAAGGCGGCTACAGAAATATTTCAAGAAATTCTCTTCCTTCTGAGCCCTACGCTGATGCATGAAGGACTGTCGCGTCCAATCATCGTCACTGAAGAGATCGGTTACATGGCTAGCCACCGCTTCATTGCTCATATCCATATTGATCCGGTACCACATAAGGTTTATCAGCAACTCGCTTCGGGGTAGCGCAAGCATGTCGTTCATCGTAGGGATCGAAAGCGGGTGTCCATATGGATCGACCAAGAAGAAGCTGGCCGCAGGTTGACGGCTCCTAATACCGGACACAACTTTCGGGACGACGCCTCGCGAATCGCCAAGCCGAGGCGCAACTTTGAGGTTCTCAGGATAGGGCAAAGTTGAGCTCAGCCGATGCTTGAGCTGTTCGAATTGCGCCGGGTCATCCTCAATCAAAATGACGCCAAGCTTTCTGGCCGCCTGCCTCTCTGCAAATGCCTTAGCCGCTTTGACCGCGATAATTGGGGAACCATCTACCGCTTCCCCATTCGATTCGTAATGACCAGGACCGGCAAAACAGTCGACGTAATAGAGCTTGTCCAATGCGCTTCCGAGAATCGCAGCCCAGCTTGGAAGGTACCGGCCCAAAATTTCGTGCTTGATACGCGACACGCGTTTGAGGTGTTGGAGCTCAACTTTCGAATCTTCCATGCGAAGCAATGTTCGCCAATCCTTCGCCGAAAGTCAACCTCAAAATGAGGCGATCTGATTCGGTGCACCAAATGTTTCACGTATGGCTGGAAGCCCTTATGATGTTCTCCCAGGAGAACTTCGCCCATGAAGAGGATCGCAATGGCACTCGCCGGAATCGCGCTCATTTGGGTCTGCCTCAATGCGGCCGGCCTTTCGGCTCGTGCCGCCGAGGCCAAACCGGACCCCAGCCAATACACGCTCGTCATGCACGTCTCCGCATCACGCTACGGCGAGCAGATTTTGGTCGGCTCTATCGTTCCCAACATCGCCCGCGAGATCCTGACCGCGACCGTCGGCAACCGGCATTACCAGTTGTTGGGTGACGCCTCAGCCAAGGCCCTCACCAATCCCGGCGACTATCACGCC
>JASIJW010000090.1:0-16642 GCA_030050035.1 Acidobacteriaceae bacterium
TTCCAGTCCGGGAGCGTGGATCTTCTCGACATGCTCCAGTGGCTGGAGAACAACACTAACCCGAATACGGGCGAAACATACATACCGGCGGGCTCCACTATGTATAGCGTCAGTTTCGGCTTCGAACTTTGCTACACGAACAATGTGCAGGAGAACTTCACAGTCACCAACTTTTCGATTACCCAGAATTGACATAGGGGAGTGGAAAAGCGAATCGCAGCTTGCACATGCACACTCTTCCTGGGTGTACTTGTCACAAACTGATCGATTTGACTGACGTTGGATACTTTCAGGGAAGGAACGATTGCCTGGTCCTTCCCTGCTCTATCTGTGTAGAGGTTACGCAACTGATCTCGACAAGCTTTCCATTTCTGCAACACCCTATGTTCCAACCGCGCCTCCAGAGCAGAAAAGTGGTATAGGGATTCCCCGAACGTACACAGTTCCAGCCTCGCGGCAGCAAGGAAGAATGCACTCGGGGTTACCTCACCTCAGCCTGTGGCGACAGATCTACCGCTCCCGCCTTACCAATGAGTCATCTATCCCTTCGAGCGCCGGCGGGGTCTCTGCGCTGAGTTCCTGGATTTCCGCTTCGTCGCGGCGAGCGTCGAGACCTGCCTTTCCAGATCTGCGAGCCGTTGCTTCAACCTGATCACCTCGGCCTGATCGGGGCTTGCATCCTGCTCTGAAATCGCTTGCTCGTGCACCACAGGTTGCTGCTTGGCTGGGCTACCTGCGTTCATGAAATCGAAAGGGCTGAAGGCGGGCGACATGGCGCGGTAAGTGCTCTTATAGAGATCAAGCATCGCCTTGGTATAGCGGATAGCGCTCTCCTGGCTAGCGCGGCCTGAGGCGATAACCATATCGCGAAGGATGTCGAGCGGAAAACCGGAATCAGGTGTCTTGGCTCCCTCGACGATGATCTGGGTAAGGATCAGTCGCGTAATGTCATCGCCCGTGGCCGCATCAACAACCCGGACATCATCGCCGTGCTGCAGGATGCGGGCCACGTCGTCGAGATTCACGTATCGACTGTTGGTGACGTCGTACAGGCGCCGGTTTTCGTATTTTTTAATGAGAATGGTTTTCGCCATGTCAACACTTGATTTTATCCCTTGACACCGCCCGATCCGGGTGTAGCATATGGATATACGGGCCATGCTGCAATGCAGCATATTTCGCAGCATGAAGGGAGACGAAGATGAGCTCAACCGCAAGACCCATCCGGGATGTTCCATCCGAAGATCCCACAAAACCTCTCGAATTTCTCGAAACCTTTGCCACACTCTACAGAAAAGGAGTGGAGCGCGTGGCCGAGCTTCAGAATCACACCATAGAGTGTGCGGTGCAGCAAAATAAGGAAATGATTCAGATATGGAAGCAGACAGCGGAGAAGTTGCCTTGGGTGCCGCGCCTGAACATGTATGACGACGCCGCCGGCGCAATAGAGCGGTTTGCCGAGGTTCAAAAAGCAGCGATTTCCCTGGCCGTGGACCAGACCCGCGCCTTCGTCGAGATGTTGAAGGAACGAGCGACCGTGGCCAGCAAGTCGGCCGACTCCATATCCAAATTTACCCAGCAGAGTTTTGAACGATCGGTGTCAGCGCAGAAAAAGGTTGCCGAAGCGACGGTTACCGGGACCAAATCGGCATTTGAGAACGCGCGTGAGGGGTTCGGAGTCCCGGGCAGCGAGGCGGTAGCCGAAAGCATCCAGCGCGGCGTTGACACCGTCATCAACGCACAGAAGGAGGTGCTCGAGACTGCGCGCAGCCGACGGGCACCGGTGGCAGAAAAAGTCGGCGCACTGTGAACCTGCGGGGCGCAAAAGAGTGGACGATATTTGGCCAGGAATGAAGCCTCCTATACCCGGCGGCGACGGGGAAGTTCGTTGCTGCCGGAAGGAGGTTTCTGTCATGAAATCATAGCCCGGCAAACAACCCGGGTGTATGCTTTGAAACGTTTGGAGTGCGGCATATGGCTGCTACAAATACAAGGGAAAAGAAGGGGTACGATCCATTCGAGCCGTTCCGCGGCATGCGTGACGCCTATCTCGAAAGCCTCTCGAAGGCCATGATCGACGTTGTGAATACGGAGAGCTATGCTCAGGCCACTGGGGCTATGCTGGACTGCTACCTAACGGCATCAGCTCCTTTCCGCGAGGCGTTGGAGAAGAGCATGCTGCACGCTCTTCAACAGCTTTCGCTTCCTTCGCGGCAGGACTTTGCCAGCCTGGCGGGGCGCTTCACCAATATGGAAATGCGGCTCGATGATATGGACGCCAAACTCGACAATCTCGCGAAGAAGGTCTCGGCCATGCGCCAACCAGCGGCCAGGGCGCCCGTGTCCTCTCATCCCAGGCCGGGCCCCGTTCACAAGCCGCGACGCGACGCACCGCAAGGGAGAGGTTCTCGAGAGTGAGCGGCTACACTCCTGCCTGCAGGCTGCCTCCCTGTCTAATAGGCGGATAGGCGGACCACAGCTCTCGGGCCTTTATAAACAGTTTTCCTGCGATGGGGAAGGGAGAGATGCCATGATCGAGGAAGCAGCGCCGGATGTATTATCCGAATTTGAAAAACGGCTGCATAAGTTCAACAAAGTTCTGTTCTCAAAGGCCGAGATCGGGCAGACACCCAAGGAAATGGTATGGGCGATGAACAAGGCGCGCTTATACCGCTATATCCCCGTCATTCCTAACGAAGAGCGGTTACGTGTTCCCTTGCTGCTGGTGTTTGCGATCATGAATCGTCCGTCGATTCTGGATCTGCGGCCGGGGCACAGCTTCGTTGAGTTCATGATCGGACGCGGATTTGACGTCTACCTACTCGACTGGGGTGCGCCGGGATACGAAGACCGACATTTGAAATTCGACGACTACGCCCTCGAATATCTTCCTCGCGCCATTCGCAAGGTGAAGACCATCTCGGGCACAGACGAGTTCAGCATGCTGGGTTGGTGCATTGGCGCCATCCTGACAACAATTTACGCGGCTATGCTCCCAGATGAAGGGCTGCGTAACCTGCTGCTGCTCACTGCTCCGCTGGACTTCTCGAATCGCGAAGAAATTACCTTCGCGCGCTGGATCGACGAAAAGTACTTCGACGTTGAGAAGGTGCTGGCTGAGTTCGGGAACATGCCGGGAGAGATGATCGACTACGGAGCTCGCGCTTTGAAGCCAGTTGAAAACTATATCACCAGCTTTTGCAAACTTTGGGACAACCTGGACGATCCGCGTGCGGTGGAAAGCTGGCACGCGATGAACACCTGGGTCACCGATACGATACCTATGGCCGGTGCGGCATACAGACAACTGATTGTGAATCTCTATCGCAACAATGAGCTGATCGAGAATCGACTTCAGATTCGGGATGAAACGGTGAATCTGGCGCGGATCAAAGCAAACCTGCTCACTGTGATTGCCGCGACAGATCACATCACTCCGCCCTGCCAATCTGATTCGATTTTCGACAAAGTGTCCAGCAGGGATAAGGAAATCTACCGTATTCCTGGCGGCCATATTGGAATTATGGCCGGCAGCAGCGCACACCGCACCACCTGGCCATACATCGCTGAATGGCTCGCCAACCGCTCGCGTTGATGCAGCGCTTCGGGCCTGAGGCCAACTCGCCCCACGCCCGAGGCGAAGGTAAAGCTACATGTAGATGCCGCCGTTCACGTTAATCTGCTGACCGGTAATGTAGTTGCCGTCGCAGATGAGAAAAGCGGCGGCCTTTGCAATCTCTTCCGGTTCAGCGAAACGGCGCAGCGGGATCCGGTCCTTGAGCTGCCCCCGCGTCTCTTCGGGGATGGCAGACAGCATGTCGGTGCTGGTGAAGCCGGGAGCAAGGGCATTTACTGTGATGTTGTACTTCGCCAATTCCAGCGCCAGCGCTTTGGTCATGGCGATGATCCCGCCCTTGCTTGCGGAGTAATTCACCTGGCCGAAATTGCCCGCCTGCCCGCAAAACGAGGCGATGTTGACGATGCGGCCGTAATTTCGCTGGATCATCACCGGCACAACTGCGCTGATGCAATAAAATGCGCTGTTCAAGTTGGTCTCGATCACCGCAAGCCATTCTTCATCAGTCATCTTCCGGATAGTGCGGTCGCGCGTGATTCCAGCGTTGTTCACCAGTATATCGATGTGGTGAAAACAATCGAGAACATCCTGAATCACCTTGCGAGCCTGACTGCGATCGGAAACATCTCCCTGAAAAAGCTCGCACGCCCAGCCGCGGTCGGAGATCTCCTCGTGCAAATCCTCAGCCGCAGTGACGCTTTGGCGATAGTTGACAGCCACCTTGGCCCCGCGTTCGGAGAGCTCGCGGCAGATGGCACGACCAATGCCCCGGGCGCCGCCGGTGACGAGAACCACTTTGTCTGCCAGCGGCCGGGATGCGGTAAGTCGGGTTTCAGGAAAAGCAGCAATACCCATAAGGTCTCTCCCTTCTTCATAGTGGTTGCTTTCCGACAAAATTCACCGGCCGCGGTAATTCGGCAAGATCAATCGAAAAACTCCCACAAGTATGTGCGCGCCAAAACCAGATAGGAGACATCTTCCTTCGAATCCTTATGCGTCATACTTTGGGGTTTGCCGAGTTCTTCGGTCGGCACGGCGCGATCCCGGCATTGGGGGTTTACGGTTGGTTGCATACGGTTGACTCGTGGCCGCGTTGGCGGACACCCGCCTGATGGCGGAGGCATTGACGATTCACGAGCGTTCATAGGTTCATGCCTCCTCCGTTCATGGATTCGAAGATGGGGGAGCCCGCACGACCGATGACAAAGTCATGAATGCGCGCCGGCCGGAAATTCGGCGCAACTCGTACAACGCCTTTACCGAGGGAATGGCTCTCGCAGCTCTCAGAGGATGTTCGCGCGAGATACGCGCTTCCTGTCCATAAACTCCGCGCAGTAGAGCCCTGACTTTGAGAGACGATTTTGGCCTCTGAGGTTCAGCTCCGGCGGGCCCTTCCCGTTGCCGGCCAGAAGTCAGAATCCAGTAATCGCAAATTGCCGTCGTGCTGCTCCGAGTCGCCGAGCGGCTCGTCGCTGAAGGGAGCTGCAATCAAGTGTGAGCTTTTGGCTCCGGCCGCGATGATGCCGAGCAGATCGACCAGAGCGGAAAGCTGAACGGGCGTCAGCCGTTCCACTAAATCATGGGCCCGCTGCCTGACGGGAGAGGATGTTTCTAACATGTGAGTGGGACCTCGCTCTCATGAAGAAGACCGTCGACTTGCAGAAGACCGTCGACGGGCGGGTTTATTCCGTGCTTTCCCCTTTCCAATCGTCGTAAACAGGCCGTTGCGTATTGCGCAGGTCACTACCTGCCACAGAAAATGTGCACTCTTCCGGGCGGACTGCGCGTAGCACAGCCTGGCGGCGAGCATAACGGCGGCGGTATCGAGGCTTCACAGGTGGCCACGGTTTCGCACCTCGTCAGTTCATGGATTCGAAGATAGCGGCGATCCCCTGGCCGCCACCGATGCACATGGTCACTAGTGCATAGCGGCCTGCGATTCGGCGCAATTCGTATAGCGCCTTTACCGTGAGAATGGCGCCAGTTGCTCCCAGCGGATGCCCGAGCGAAATGCCGCTACCGTTGGGATTCGTTTTTTCCGGCGGCAAACCCAGTTCCCGCTGGACAGCCAGAGCCTGGGAGGCAAAGGCCTCATTCAACTCGATCACGTCGATCTGGTCAAGCTTGAGTTCGGCGCGCTGCAGCACCTTCCGCACAGCCGATACCGGGCCGATGCCCATCAGTCCCGGCTCGACGCCGGTCATCGCGAAATTCACCAGCCTGGCCATCGGCTTAAGACCCTCAGTTTCGGCGGCTTGGCGGTCCATGAGCACCACTGCCGCGGCGCCGTCGTTAATGCTCGATGCATTCCCGGCAGTCACCGTCCCGGAAGCATCGAAGGCGGGTTTCAACTTCGCAAGAGCCTCGAGGCTCGAATCGGCACGAGGGGATTCGTCGACCGTGAAGTACTCGACACCCTTTTTGCCATCTCTGATTTGGATGGGAACGATTTGGTCTTTGAATCTGCCTTCCTGGATGGCCGTAATGGCCCTGCGGTGGCTTTCCACCGCGAGCCGATCTTGTTCTTCGCGGGATATCTTCCACTTTGCGGCAATGTTCTCGGCAGTCAGGCCCATGTGAACTTCGTCGAACGGGTCAGTTAGAGCTGCCACGAGGACATCAACAGACTTGCTGTCGTTCAGGCGCGCTCCCCAACGCATCGCCGGCAGCCAATACGGAGCGCGGCTCATACACTCGGCGCCGCCGCCGATAGCTGCATCGCAATCGCCATGGCCAATCGCTTCTGCCGCGGTGATAATCGCCTGCAGGCCGCTGCCGCACACGCGGTTCAGCGTTAGCGAAGGAGTTTCCACTGACATACCGCCACGAAGTGCTGCCACTCGGGCAAGGTACATATCCTTTGCATCAGTGGTAATCACGTTGCCAAAAACGACGTGGCCGATTCTTTGGGGCGGAAGGCCGGAACGCCGAATTGATTGACACACCGTTTGACCGGCGAGTTCCGACGGAGGAATATCCTTGAGTGAACCGCCAAATTTCCCAATCGCTGTTCGAACTGCACTCAGGACGACGACATCTGGGCTCGACTGCATCATCAGACCCCCTCGCGTGCCGTTTCGGAAAAACCTGTCCGAAAGAGACACTTACAACTTTCACCTCGATATGCGTCATTCTTGTATTTATGCGCCGTTGTGTCGCTTGGCGCACACGTCTCCTGTCGAGGCGATCGCGCAACTGGGGATACTCGTATTACAGCGGGAGGTCCTTACGAGAGAACGTCCTGACAACTCCTGTGGGCAGGCCGGTTTCCACCCGCGCTACGCGCCGGCCGCACCTCGAATGTAAGCGGCATTTCGAGCGACCTGCCGTCGAACAGTGTCCGCTGCTGGCCGGTTGCGTTGGTCCGTTGAAGGGAACGATTCGAGCAAGACCAGCCCGTATTACGGATAGGAACACTATGGCCCGGTGCGGAATCAGCGTCAACTGGAACTTTTACTAGTTAATCATCCCGTTATCAGGCACGTCTTGACTGATATCTAGTTAATCACTCACTGCCAGCACGCTTGCGGCTCCCATCTTCTTTTGTGAAGCTCTCTTGGGCGTCGATATAGCCCGAGTTTCGCAGGATGCGTCTGACCTTCTTGGGTGAGATGGACAGGCTCGCGGCTACGCGGGAGATCTTACGGTCCTGGTGCATCCACACCTTGGGGATCACAATCTCAGCAAATTCCTCAACGACCTGTTGAAACGTCTTGCTTCCTACAAACCCCTCGGACCAGCTGCGCAGTACATCGTCGATTCCGGACGCGCGGACGATCTGTGATTTCAGGCACGCAAGGTCTTCGACCACTTGATCGCGCTCGCCGGGTCCAATGAGGCCAGTTGCTTCCGCCGCAAAGGTTCGGGCAGTTTCCCAGTCCTGAAAGAAGTCATTGGCCGCGGTCGTGCCCCGGGCGATGCAAGCACTTGCAAGCAACCTGCGGTTTTGCGTTCCGTGCGCCAGCGTCAATGCCTCTTCACTGAACTGCTTAGCTCGATTGGCATGCGAGCCTATGTCAGCTGCGTCTCCGGTTTGTTCCTCGACGTGCGCGTTTTCAATAGCGCTTTGCAGGATTCGGGCGCGAGCCATGAGAATCCGGTCTTTCTGCTCGGTTCCGATCCGATATGCGTCACTGGCTTCCCGCTCGGCAGCTTCAATCTCCCCGCGGTCGAGGTGCAGGTAGCCCAGGCTCAACGATACCTTCCCGATGCCATCGGAGTTTGCGTGCAGGGCGTAGATTTCGCGAGCCTGCATGAGTTCCTGCACTGCCTGGTGACAGATTTCCTGATACCGGAGAAAAGGCGCTTGCTGCGCTACGGCCGGCTGCTTAGCAGGTCGCGCGCGGCTACGCCCGGAGCGCGCCTCAGCATCGATCTGCCTGCGCAGTTGAAGCGCCAGCAAGCGCCGGACGTAAGCGGCGTTGACTTGTGTTCGGGCGAGATTGACATGATTTGGGTCGCGCTTGGCATAGATTTCCGCCGCTCTCGCGAAGTGCCGAAGCGCCTCGCTGTACTGGCCGGACCTGCGGACAATACGGCCACGCGCCGACTCAATGTTTGCAAGCGCGACGTAATGATCGGTGGGCTTCAGAACGGATTCGGCGTGGTTCAGCAGCTGCTCGGCATCTCTGGTCTCGCCTTTCTGAAAAAGCAGCCAGCTATGCTGGATTTCGACCTGCGCCGCAAAGAACCTGTCGTTGTCACGGGCCAGCTCGTGGGCACTGATCATGTCTTCGAGCGCCGCTTCATACTCGCCATTCTTCCTGTGTGCGCGCCCTTTCCAGAAATGGGCAAGTGCCTCCAACCTTGGATCGAATACGTCGCGACAGATCTTGAGGAGCGAGCCTAGGGTTTCGATTGCTGCATCAGGCTCACCGCGTGCGAGGTCGACAAATGCGCCGACTATGCGTACGCGGACATAGTCGCAGAGTGGCAGCTTTTTCCGGCACTCGGCCGGGAACCGCTCCAGCAAAGGAAGAAGAAGGCGGTGATCCCCGAATCCGGCATCAATCCACTGGGAATAGAGCAGCAGGATGCGGCCGGCTTCGGGAACTCCGGGATGCAGCCCGGCGATCTCCTCTTCGGCGCGGGTCAGCAAGTCGATTCCATCTTGAATACGGCTAAGATGGAGCGCAGTTTCCAGCTTGTGAGCTAGTTGCGAGTCGAGTTGCGAAAAGAGTGCCATGGGCGATCGCCCCCTGCGGTTGCTTGGAGGAGAATTCAGAGCGCGTCGCAGTTGCCTGCACCAAATGGACTTACTGGTTGCCGAAGCCGGGAACCGAGGAAGCCGCGGGCGAGCGTCCGAATCGGGCGAGCGACCCTTGCCGGTTTCCCCGGCCTGAGTTTTACTCCTTCTATGCTGCACTGCGGCATCCAAGGAGGTCAATCGTGCTATTGGCAACTAACGGATGGAACTCTGGTCGATGGAATGGCATTACCCGGACCTACTCTGCGGATGACGTAACTCGGCTTCGAGGAACGGTGCTCGTGGAGTATTCGATTGCCCGCGCCGGCGCTGAAAAACTCTGGCGCCTTCTTCACTCGGAGAGTTATGTGGCCGCTCTCGGGGCTTTAACCGGCAACCAGGCCGTGCAGATGGCGGCTGCTGGGCTGAAGGCGATCTACCTGAGCGGCTGGCAGGTCGCGGCCGACAACAACCTGAGCGGTCAGATGTACCCCGATCAGAGCCTGTACCCGGCCAACAGCGTTCCGGCGGTCACGCGAGCCATTAACAACTCGCTTATACGCGCCGACCAGATCTGGCATTCAGAGCGCCGCGGCGCTAGGGACTGGATGCTACCGATTGTGGCCGACGCCGAGGCCGGGTTTGGTGGCATACTCAACGCTTTCGAGTTGACGAAGGCTCTCATCGAAGCCGGAGCGGCCGCCGTCCATTTCGAGGACCAGCTCTCGTCGGCCAAGAAATGCGGCCATATGGGAGGCAAGGTGCTGGTTCCAACGCGCGAAGCAATCCAGAAGCTGATTGCGGCTCGGCTGGCGGCGGATGTGCTCAACGTCCCCACGGTTCTGGTTGCGCGCACTGACGCTCATTCGGCGCAGTTGATCACCAGCGATTGCGATCCCACGGACCAGACTTTTATCACTGGCGAACGGACCGTCGAAGGTTTCTTTGCTATCCGAGGCGGCTTGGATGCCGCGATCGCGCGCGGACTGGCCTATGCGCCATACGCCGACGTGATCTGGTGTGAAACCTCTGAGCCCAACCTCGAAGGTGCGCAGAAGTTTGCCAGCGCCATTCAGGCCAAGTATCCGGGCAAATTGCTGGCCTACAATTGCTCGCCTTCCTTCAACTGGAAATCCAAGCTGGACCCTAAGGAGATCGCGGCGTTTCAGCGCAAGCTCGCCGGCATGGGGTACAGGTTCCAGTTCGTCACTCTCGCCGGCTTCCACGCGCTAAATCTGTCCATGTTCGAACTTGCGCTGGAGTATGCTCGAACCGGAATGCTTGCCTACTCAAAGCTGCAACAGCGCGAATTTGAAATCGCCGATGCCGGGTATGAAGCTGTAAAACACCAGCACTTCGTGGGAACGGAATACTTCGATCAGGTAGCCGCCGTCATTTCTGCGGGCGAGACATCCACCCGCGCCATGCAGGGATCGACGGAGGAGGAGCAATTCGAAGACCCGTATGACCATGAACTGCCGGATGCACCGCAACGGGCAACTGCCTAGCAACAACAGCGACGAACAACAGCGGAGGATCTCTATGACTACTATTCCCCTTGCTGAAACACGGACAAAAGCACCGCAATCCGGCCACGAAATCCTCACTCCGGACGCGGCCAGATTTCTGCGGGATCTGCATACGCACTTCGAACCCAGGCGAATCGCGCTTCTTGAAGCACGCGAGCGCCGCCAACGTGCATTCGACCGCGGCGAGTTTCCCACGTTCCTTCCACAGACGGAGCACATCCGCAACGGAAGCTGGAAGGTCGCCCGCATTCCCAAAGAGCTTGAGGATCGGCGCGTGGAAATCACCGGGCCGCCGGAACGCAAAATGGCGATCAACGCCCTCAACTCGGGAGCCCGGGTGTTTATGGCCGATTTTGAGGATGCGAACTCGCCAACATGGGGAAACTGCATCGAAGGTCAGAATAATCTGATCGACGCCAACCTGCGCACAATCGCCTGGCGCTCGCCTGAGGGCAAGGAGTACAAACTGCGGGCCGACCCGGCGGTGCTTTTCGTCCGGCCGCGCGGCTGGCACCTGGTTGAGAAGCACTTCCCTGTTAGCGGGCAGTCCATTTCCGCATCGTTGTTCGATTTCGGACTGTATTTCTTCCACAATTGCGAAATCCTGCTGGACCGCGGGTCGGCTCCCTACTTCTACCTGCCCAAGATGGAGAGTCATCTGGAGGCGAGGCTATGGAATGACGTCTTCCTCTTCGCGCAACAATATCTGGGCGCGCCGACAGGCACCGTTCGCGCCACGGTTCTGATCGAAACCATCCCGGCTGCCTTCGAGATGGACGAAATCCTGTACGAGCTTCGGGAACACTCGGCTGGATTGAACTGCGGAAGATGGGATTACATCTTCAGCTTCATTAAGAAGTTCCGGAATCACCCGAGATTTGTGCTTCCTGATCGAGCCGAAGTCACCATGACTCAGCCGTTCTTGCGCTCGTATGTCGAGCTGCTGATTCACACCTGTCACAGGCGCGGAATTCACGCTATGGGCGGGATGGCGGCGCAGATTCCGATTCGCAATGACGACAAGGCGAATGAAGAGGCGCTGCAACGCGTGCGCGAAGACAAACTGCGAGAGGTCCGCGCCGGCCATGACGGAACCTGGGTGGCGCATCCAGGGCTGGTCCCCGTCGCTCTCGAAGTCTTCAACCAATACATGCCGCAGAAAAACCAGATCAAAGCACCCGCTGAAGCGCATTCGCCGGTCACTGCCCAGAATCTGCTGGAAGTGCCAACGGGAAAGATCACGGAATTCGGTTTACGGCGCAACATCGAGGTAGCGCTGAGATACCTGGAATCGTGGCTGGGGGGGAACGGCTGCGTTCCGATTTTTAACCTCATGGAAGATGCCGCAACGGCTGAGATTTCGCGCACGCAGTTGTGGCAATGGATTCATTACGCTTCCCGCCTGGACGATGGACGAGTCATCACCACCGAGATCGTCCGGCAAATGCTCGACGATATTCTCGAGCAGACTCGTACCCGGCTCGGCGCCGCGGCTTATTCAGAATCCAGGTTCCCCCGTGCCGGAGAACTTCTGCTCATTTTAACGAGCGGCGAGTTTCAAGACTTCCTGACGACCACAGCTTACTCAGACTTAATCTGAGTTTTAGAGGGAATCCGGGCTCGCCGCGGGCCCGGATTCCTGCCTTTCCTCGACCTTGCCTTTTTATCCTCATAAAGAATTCCGGGCATGGCTGCATGGATGAATGAATACCGGAGACCGATGCGCTGCATCGCTGATTCGGAACGCGTTGCAGTCCGATGAACCCCTCTTCCTTTCAATTTTGCAACTTCCTCCAAAACCCCGTCCATCTTATGTTATATTGCAGTGCAGCAATCCAATATGCTGCAGTGCAGAATTCCAGCACGACGGGGGATTTTCGATGAGTATCGTGGAAATGCAGCCTGTGGGCGACATTCAGGCGCCGTTCACATTAGCGGGCAAAGTGGCTCTGGTCACCGGGGCCGGCAGAGGAATCGGCAAGGCGATTGCGCAGCGGCTGGCCATGGCCGGGGCATGCGTGATGATCAACGACCTGGACGCGGATGCGCTCCTGGCTACGGCAGCGGAGATCCCCGCAGACAAAGTGCAGCACCTGCATGGAGATCTGACCGACCCGGCAGTCCCGGACACGCTGGTGCAAGCCACGATCGACAGATTCGGGTCGATTGACATCATCGTGAACAACGCCGGCTACACGTGGGACAATGTCATCCAGAAAACCACCGACGAGCAGTTCCAGGCGATGCTCGATATCCACATTCTGACGCCGTTCAGAATTCTGCGCGCCGCTTCGGGCTTTATTCGCGACGCTGCTAAACGGGAAATGGCGGCAGGCAAGCGCGTGATGCGCAAAGTCATCAACATAACCTCCATTTCGGGTACGGACGGCAATCCCGGGCAGGCAGGATACTCGGCCGGCAAAGCGGGAGTCATCGGGCTGACCAGGACACTGGCCAAGGAATGGGGCCGGTACAACGTGAATGTAAACGCCGTCGGCTTCGGACTGATTGAAACCAGGCTGGTACAGCCTCTGGATGGCGTTTCGATGGAAATGCGGGGCAAGCAGATTCGCCTGGGCGTGCAACAGAGCCTTCTTGACTTGGCAAAGAGCACTTGTCCGCTCGGGCGGCTGGGCACGCCGGAAGATGCCGCCGGAGCGGTGCTGTTCTTCAGCTCGCCCTTGTCGGACTACGTAACCGGCGAGGTGTTGATCTGCAGTGGAGGACTTCACTTCTGAACCAAGCCGGTACTCTCGTTGACCGTACAAGGAGGATGCATGAGCAACGGTACAAGCAGTTCTAATGTGAAGGGAAATGTTGATCCCTGGGATGTGTTTCGGCAGATGCGTGATGCGTATATCGAAAGCGCTGCGCCCTTGATGGCCGGCATGGTGAATACAGAGGAGTACGCGGAGGCGACGGGGGCCCTGCTGAGCATGTACCTGGAAGCTATGGATCCAGTCCGTACATGGATGGAACGGGTTATGCCACATGTGTTGGCATTTTCGTGCCTGCCATCCCGCCAGGAAGTGGTTTCTGTGGCTTCGCGGATGACCAACATCGAGATGCAACTCGACGATATCGGGACAGCGCTGGAAGAGATCAGACGGCAACTGATTGGAACTGAACAAAACGAGCGAAGAACTGCTTAACCTCGGCCGAAGGCGCCGGCCAGCAGGAAAGACGGCAAGACGAAGCCGATGTTAAGGTCCCCGAGTCCGGAGAAGATTACCTCGCGCTGTTATCAGTACTTCGGCGGCATAAGACCCGGCATAGCGCTCCGCATTGTGCTTCGTCGCCGCTCGCGTGCCAGCATTCACATCTTCGCGCGGCGAGTGTTCAAAATACTTATCGTCTACATCTGAATAGAGAGTTCTCTCCCCGCCCTTGGTGTGCTTTCGATTGGTGGATTCCCCCAGCACCATGTCAGAAAACCGTGGCATGGCTCGTTAAGACCAGATAGATGGGAAGAGACATCATCGCCGGCGTTCAAGGCTGATTTTCTTCCCTGCCTCCACCAGAACTGCACTCAAAGCTTCGTGCAACGGAACAGGGCTGCGCCATATGCATCCGGGAAGCTTTCTCTCAATAGGTAAGTTTTTTACTTGTGAACATCGACCCTCAGGAGTGATGATCAGTGTCAGCGCCATCCTGAAGCATTCAGGCGCGGAGCAAAGCACATGTTCCGAATTAAAGTTAACCCTGCAATACTTGCCCTCTTCTCGTATGCTCTGCTCTTTGCCGCGTGCGCGCATGCTCAAGCTCCGGCCGACTCTCTGAAACCGCCGACCACACCGCTTCAGACCACGGCGCCGTCGGATGAAGATACCGCGAATGCGTATGGAATCACGCCGAAGGAGCAGGCTGGCATCGATCGCGATATTTCGCGCCACTTTGGTGACGCTCCTCTCGATCCCGGCCCCAAGGCTGATTTATCGGGCTCATTGCGTCCTACGGATGTTCGCGCTGCGATGCGCAAGGTTGCCGATTGGGAGCTCGAACGCTCGCAGCCATACTTCGATCGTATCTGGACATGGAGTGCACTCTACGCCGGCTTCATGGCCGCCTCGCCCGCGCTGCATGATCCGCGCTACCGCGTTGCGGTGCAGTCCATGGCGGAAAAATTCCAGTGGGAGCTCCGTTCGCCGCATCCCAATGCGGACGATCAGAGCCTTGCCCAGGCTTATCTTGAGCTCTATTTATTGAAGCCCGCACCCGAGAAGATCGCGCCAACGCAATCCGCTCTCGAAACGGTGATCGCCGGAGCTGGGCCGCCGATTCCGCCCAATCAGGCGCAGATTCCCTGGTGGTGGTGCGACGCGCTCTTCATGGCCCCGCCTGTCTGGTCGCGCATGTACGCTGCCACTCACGATCGAAAGTATCTCGATTATCTCGACCAGCACTGGTGGCAGACCTCCGGCCTGCTCTACGACACCCAACGTCATCTTTACTACCGCGACATTACTTACCTTCACAAAAAGGATGCCAGCGGCAACCCGATCTTCTGGTCGCGCGGCCAAGGCTGGGTGATGGCTGGAATTGCGCGCGTCCTTGATTTCATGCCGCAGAATGATTTCAATCGCGCACGCTATGAAACACAGTTCCGGCAGATGGCAGCAGCCATTGCAACTCTTCAGGATCCGAACAATGGGTTATGGCACTCGGACCTGCTCGATCCCAAGGATTTTCCTCAGCCTGAGGTCTCTGGCTCCGCACTTATTACCTTCGCGCTTGCCTGGGGTGTGAATCACCACTTTCTTGACCGAGCCACGTACATACCGGTGATCGCGAGGGCCTGGAGCGGCCTGGCTAGCCAGATCTACGCCGACGGACGCCTTGGCAACATCCAGCAAACCGGCGCGGAGCCTGCTCACTATTTGCCATCGTCAAGCTACACCTATGGAGTGGGCGCGTTCCTGCTCGCCGGAGCACAGGTTGCGGAACTGCCCACGCACGCGGAACATTATCGCATCGCGCGGAGGACCGCCAAATGAACGAAGGGCGCTACCATCGCCTTTCGCTCTCACTGCAGTTAGGCGTTTGCATCGCGAACTGCAGAGTTCTATCAGAACGAAAAATTATGAGTGGTGAAAACTTGTCACGTTTCCAACGGAGGGGCCCCATGCCGCGCACTCTGTTTTCTCGCATCGCAGCTACCGCGCTCCTATCCGCAATGAGCTGTTTGCCGCTCGCGGCCCAGCGTCAGTCGTTCACGGGCCAGTCATTCACAATTCGCGGCAACCAATTCCTCCTTGATGGCAAGCCGTTCCAAATTCTATCCGGCGAGATGCATTACGCCCGCATTCCGCGTGCCTACTGGCGAGCGCGCATGGAGATGGCGAAAGCCATGGGCCTGAACACCATTGCCACATACGTCTTTTGGAACGTGCACGAGCCGGAGCCGGGCGTGTGGAACTTCACGGGCAACGATGATCTGCCGGAATTCCTGCGCGAAGCCCAGCAGGAAGGCCTGCACGTCATTCTGCGCGCCGGCCCGTACTCCTGCGCCGAGTGGGAGTTCGGCGGGTTTCCTGCGTGGCTTCTGGCCGATCCAAAGATGGAAACTGCGCTGCGCTCGAATGATCCCGCGTTCATGGTTCCCGCCGAGCGCTGGCTCATGAAACTCGGCCAGGAAGTCGCGCAATATCAGATCGGGCGCGGTGGTCCCATCATCGCGGTGCAGATGGAGAACGAGTATGGCGACTTCGGCTCGGACCAGGGGTACTTGAAGCACCTGCGCGAGATCTTCTTGAAGGCCGGCTTCACCGATGCACTGCTATTCACAACCAATCCCACGCGCGGGGAAAAAAACGGCTCACTTTCCGGTACCTATGCCGCGGTCAACTTCGGCATGGGACATGCCGCTCAGGGACTTGATTTCCTGGCCAATATGCGTCCCGGTCAGCCGCTCTTCGCAGCCGAGTACTGGCCCGGATGGTTCGATCATTGGGGCCAGTCGCACCAGACGCGTCCCATAGCTCCGCAGATTGCTGACCTCGATACAATCCTCAGCCGCGGCGCTTCACTCAACCTGTATATGTTCCACGGCGGCACAAGCTTTGGCTTCATGAGTGGCGCCAGTTGGACTGACAACCAATACATGCCCGACGTGACGAGCTACGACTACGATGCTCCGCTTGATGAGGCTGGGCATCCCACGCCGAAGTACTACGCCTACCGCGAGGTCTTCGCTAAGTACGCGGGTCATGCACTGCCGCCAGTGCCTGAGGCGCCGCCAGTCATTAATGTCGTCCCGTTCACGCTTACTGAAAGTGCCTTGTTGTGGAAGAACCTACCAGAGCCTGTTGACTCCGAGACCGCAACAGCGATGGAAATGTACAGCCAGCCCTA